>JAISZZ010000133.1 GCA_031284385.1 Treponema sp. | reverse complement strand
GGCGCTCACCGCGCGTTTTATCGCGGGTCTTAGGGAAATAAAAACAATTAAGCCCTATGGAACGCTCGATCCGGATCGCTGCGTGGCGCTTGTTTCGCTTGTTGTCCAGGGGCACGACTGCGGGGAAGTTTCCAGACGCCTGTTTGAACGCTGCGGCATTGTTACCCGCAGCGGCCTCCACTGCTCCCCGCTGGCGCATAAGACAGCCGGAACGTATCCTGACGGGACAGTTCGTTTCAGTTTTGGCAGGGAAACTACGGAACAGGAAATAGACGCGATTCTTGACGCAATGACTGAAGTGCGGCAGCCTTGAAACACGGGTGTAGGGAGTTGGGGGGTAGCCCGCAACAAAGGCAACATAGTTGCCGTGTGCGGGCGCAGGGGGGACGGACGATAAAGGCGGCTATATGCCGGAAAATGTATGGAAACAGTCCCCCCTTCATAATTTTCATACTCGGTCTATGAAGCAAATCTAAAATCCCTTTGCGGAATTTCTGATATATTTGCGGAATTTCTGATATACTGGAATTATGTTGATAAAAGATATTCTAGCGGCGGAAGCGGAGGGAATAAAAATCACCGTTTCCGGTTGGGTGCGTACTACCCGCGATATGAAAAACATCGTATTTGTCGAAGTAAATGACGGCTCGTGCTTTTCGGGGATACAGTGCGCTTTTGACAAGGGACAGGGCTTGAACGCAGAAACTGAAGCGGGGCTGGCGCGGCTTACTGTGGGCGCGTCCGTGAAAATCAGCGGGTTGCTTGTGGCATCTCCGGCTTCCGGGCAAAAGGTTGAGATTGCCGCGAAAGAACTGATTGTTCTTGGCGGGGCGGACGCGGAGAAATACCCGTTACAAAAGAAGCGCCATTCGTTGGACTTTTTGCGTGAAATCGCACATCTTCGCGCCCGAACCAACACTTTTGGCGCGGTGGCGCGAGTGCGCGGGCGTTTGTCCTTCGCGGTAAACCGTTTTTTTGAAGAACGCGGCTTTTTTCTAGTTCATACGCCGATAATCACGGCAAACGATGCGGAGGGCGCGGGGGCTATGTTTCAGGTTACTACGCTGGATTTGGACGGGCTCGCGAAGACGGGTATCCCGCCTGATTGGAGCCGTGATTTCTTTTCCAGACACTGTTTCCTTACCGTTTCCGGCCAGCTTGAGGCGGAAACTTACGCCACGGCGCTTTCGCGGGTTTACACTTTTGGCCCGACTTTCCGTGCCGAAAATTCAAACACAGCGCGTCATTTAGCTGAATTCTGGATGATAGAACCTGAAATGGCTTTTGCCGAACTGCCCGATCTGATGACGCTTGCCGAAGATTTTTTGAAATATCTTTTTGTGGATACTTTGGAAAAGAGCGCGGACGACCTAGCTTTTTTCGATCAGCGCATACAGAAGGGTTTGATTGAAAATTTGCAAAATGTAGTGAACGCAAAATTTACGCATATAACATACACTGACGCTATAAACGAACTTCAAAAATCAAAAGAATATTTTGCGTTTGCGCCAGTCTGGGGCAGCGATATACAAACAGAACATGAAAAATATTTAACAGAAAAATTAGCCGGCGGCCCCGTCATTGTTACCGATTATCCGAAAGAAATAAAAGCGTTTTATATGAAGTTAAACGATGATAATAAAACGGTACGCGCCATGGATGTGCTTGTGCCGCGTCTTGGAGAAATAATAGGCGGGTCGCAGCGTGAAGAAAATTTACAAAAACTGGAAAACCGGATAACGGAACTTGGGATGAACAGCGAGGATTATTCATGGTATCTCGATTTGCGCCGTTATGGCACTGTTCCACATTCCGGCTTTGGTTTAGGTTTTGAGCGTCTAGTTCAGTATGTTACCGGCATGGCGAATATACGCGATGTCATACCGTACCCGCGAGCCGCTGGGCAGGCGGAATTTTAACCGCCGCTTTCCAGTTGTTCAAAAACTTCAGTTTTTGAACAACTCTATTTTACGAATCTCCGGCGCTTTTATCTACAGTTTGTATCATAAAATCCACGGCGCGTCTGCCGGCCTCGCCCTGGCGCTGCCACGCTTCGTCTCTTGCCTTGCTGCGCGCCGCTTTTAACTCTTCGCTGCCGGAAGCGTTTTTGATCACGCTTTCTATGGAATCAAAGAATTCTTCTTTTAATTCAATGCCAGTTTCTTTCAGTGTTTTAAACTGCCATAAGTTTTCAAGCGCGCCGCCGTCATCGGCGCTAAATAGATCATCGGCGTCGTAGGGGCGCATATCTATTTTTTGTTTAACATACATAACCGGCCTGTCAAACAAAAATATATAATCAAAAATTATGCCTGAAAAATCTGAAATCATTATATCAGCTTTTGACAATGAATAAATATTTTCACGCTCATAATCCCATTCCAGATTTTTGCAGTCTTTGTATTTTTCCGTAAGCGCGTTAAGCACTGCGGCTTCTGATTTTTTTGATTGCGGGTGGGGACGCGCTATTATCCGCCAGCCGGTTTTTACAAGCGGCGACAGTAGTTTTTCGCCGTACCGTGAAAGCAGCGCGGACGGCCCCCACGAGGGCGATACAAGCACCGTAAAAACCGCATCCGCTTCTTTTGGCAGGGCGTTTATTTTTTCGGCGTACACGTCAAGATATGTACAACCCACTGTAACAAGCTGTTTTTCGGGCAGACCGCGCACTTTTTCCAGCGCTCTTATACCGCCGGCCTGATAAGAGCCTGTAAGCAAAATTGAATCAAAATAATCGATTCCGAAAAGTCTGTACATGGTCGCATCACTGGGAGCGTGAAGAATATGCGAATAATGTTTTACAAGGCGCGAGCGTTTAAGCTGATAAACCTGCAAGCCGGGCGTTGTCATAAGCACAAAATCAGCGTTGAGCATATTAAGGCGGGCAAAAGCCTTGTTTCCTTCGCCTATGTATTCAGATTTTGTATACGCCAGATTCATTTCAAAGACAGGATCGTCGGGGGCGGAGGTAAAATATACAAGATTGATTTTGCGCCGTTCAAATTCTTCGATTATGGGCTTAAAAACATTGAAATACTGCCTGCCTTCGCAGTAAATCACATAAGGCATGGAAGCGGAAGCCGCGCCGCGCCGCGTACGTCCTCCCGAAAAAAACATTTTGGCCTTTATTACAAGAGCGCGAAACACAAAAAAAACCGTAGCC
>JAISZZ010000073.1 GCA_031284385.1 Treponema sp. | reverse complement strand
TTTTTCATCGTGTTGATCTCTATATTTTCTTTGTCCGTGTAGTTAGTCTTGTGGATTGCGTTGTACAACTCCAGTAGGTTCATCTTGCTGTTAAAGAGTAGTGTAAATACGCTGGCCTTATATTCGCGGTTTATGTCCATAGTTATAATTTATCCTGTTTCAGAGGATTTTGCAATATTGCGGGGCAAGTGTTGAAAAAATTTAGCCTCAAAAGTCCGTGTTGTTCACGGTTTATATTCCTGTCATGTTCAAACCCGCATAATCTGTGCAATCAGCGTATCGTATTGGGGGGTGGCGGAATACCGCATAAGCCCGCTTGCGGGCGCGCGGTATGGAGACAGGGGGGACGGACGAAAAAGTGGCCATGTGCCGGATGGGGTATGGAAATCGTCCCCCCTCATGATTTTACTATTCATCGAGTTAACCGAATGTGTAAATGTAAAATTGCTGAGTGATGGGATACACAGATTGACACAAACTAAGGCAGATAGCGGGAAGCAGCGGGAGGGCTTGCGGGGAGAAGCGCAAAAATTATAACCTTGTTTTATGGCTGGTAACTGTTTTGGTCGAGCTTTCAGGGTAGTTACGTTTGGAGAATCGCACGGGCCGGCGGTGGGCTGTGTTGTTGACGGTTGTCCAGCCGGGCTGCGTTTAGATGTTGAAGATGTACGACGTGATTTGGCGCGGCGAAAACCGGGGAGCGGGGGCGTATCAACATCACGAAACGAGGCGGATGAGCCTGAAATCTTGTCGGGATTGTTTGAAGGCCGTGCACTGGGTACGCCAATCGCCATCGTGATAAGAAATGTGTCCCAGCGATCAGGTGATTATGACAAACTCAAGGACGTTTACCGGCCCGGACACGCTGATATGGTCTGGGATTTAAAGTACGGTTTTCGGGACCACCGGGGAGGCGGGCGAAGTTCGGCGCGGGAAACTGCGGGACGGGTCGCCGCCGGCGCTGTAGCGCGCGCCTTTCTTAAAGAACGTGGCGTTAATATACGCGCATGGACGCAATCTATAGCAGGTATAAACGCGCCTCCCGCCGGCAGCGGCGATTTTGACCTAGACGAGGCGGAGGCAAACTGTTTCCGTGTTCCCTGTCGCCGTACCGCAGATAAAATTGCCGCGAAAATCGAGGAAATCCGCGCTGCCGGAGAAAGTGGAGGGGGCGTTGTGGAATGTCATGTAACCGGACTGCCTGCGGGACTTGGCGAGCCTGTATTTGATAAACTTGACGCGCTGCTGGCTCAAGCAGTGATGTCGCTGGGCGCGGTGAAAGGCGTGGAATTCGGGGCGGGTTTCGCTTCCGCCGCGATGCGCGGCTCGGAAAGCAACGACAGGCCGCTTGCCTGTAGCGAAGCCCCCGTAAACGGCGGAAAACCTGCATACTACAGCAACAATTCAGGCGGTGTTCTTGGCGGAATCTCTAACGGCGCGGTTCTGGCGTTTCGAGCCGCGTTCAAACCCGTTCCTTCAATATCACTAAAACAACTCACTATTGACAGGTCGGGCAGAGAAACTGAGCTTGAAATAGGCGGACGGCACGACATTTGCGTTTGCCCGCGAGCCGTTCCCGTAGTCGAAGCCATGACCGCGCTCACATTGGCCGATCTCATGCTGCGTAAACGCACGGATAGATATGACACGTTTTAGCGTCTGCCCCGCCCTTGTTCTGCGAGTACGCCCAAGCGGAGAAGCTAACCGCGAGGCTTTTTTTTTGACGGCGGAAACGGGTGTTACCCGCGCTACGCTCTATGGCGGGCCAAAAAGCAAACTACGTTCCTATGTCTCTCAATTCCATTCCGGCGGGCTGTACCTTTACCACGATCCGGTAAGAAGCTCATACAAAGTAACGGATTTTGATGTGAGGAACTGGCGTCCGGGCATTAGGGAAAGTTACGATAGGACAATGGCAGCCGCAGCCATTGTCGAGACGGCGCTTGCCGGTTTTGGCGGCGGCTGTAACTGGGCAGAAGCGCTTGAGCAGACAAATGCCGCGCTTGATGCCATAGAATCTAGCGCCGATTCAAATGTTTTACGTGTTTTGGTGCATTTCTTATGGAATTGGGCTGAACTAACCGGTATACATACCGGAGCGCGAGCCGTGACGCTTTCGCCGGTAAGCCGCCGCTGGCTTGAGGCAAGCTCGGAACTACCGGCGGCGGAAGTCCGCTCACTCGGTTTGGATAGCGCGTCCCTGCTTGAAGTAAAAAATTTCTGCACCGGCTTAATAGCGGCGGCTCTTGGGCGGCGGCTAAAAAGCTGGGACTGGTAACGCCACCGCTCTATAGCCCGTAGATTGCGTGTAGAAACAGCGCAGCGGCTTGGGACACGTTTAGGCTTTCCATGTTGCCGGTGCCGGGAATCCGCATCAGATAACGGCAATGTTGCTTTACTTCAGGCGGAAGGCCAGTCTCCTCATTTCCCAAAACAAGCGCGATACCTGACGGTTTTTCGTTTACTATGGCCGGCAAGTCGCCTATACGGAGACGGGCGCGTGTATCCGTGCCAATTGTTACCAGTTTTTTTGATGCATCCCGCAGGAAGGCTTCCGTCTTTTTTACGGAACGAATCACGATGTGCTCCATGCCGCCTTCCGCGGCGCGGAAGGCGGCAGTAGAAAGCCGCCGCGCATCCTCTTCAAGCTCCGAAATTATTACAAAATGAACGCCAAAGAACGCCGCGGCGCGGACTATCGAACCGAGGTTCAGCTCGTTTCCAACAGAATGAAGAACTATGCCGGTTTTAGCTCCGTCAATCCAAAAATCAAGATCGTCTCTGGTAAGCGGCTCAACAATGTTATCCCCTATCATTGCTACAACGCCTTGATGGTGTTGATCCTTACAGATTTTAAGCAATTCCTCATCGTCGCATATTTTATAAGGCCGCTTACGTTCCGCAAGCTGCCTGCATAAATCCTTAAAAAGCGGCAGTCGTTCTTCACGCAAAAAAAGCCGGTTTATATTCTGCGGATGGTACTGAGCGGCGGCGAGTACCGCATTCAAACCACAGACAGCGAGTTCATTAACTAATTTACTGTGCATAAAGGGAGTCTACAGAAGGATTGTTTAATTGACCAGACCTTAACGGTTTGTTATAGTGGATTTATGCGAAAATTTATATTCTTATGTTTGCTCTGTTACGTTTCTTCATTTTTATACAGCCAAAACAACGTTGTTGGTGAACCGGTTTCTGGTAGTGGAGGAAATATCGAAAAACCTTTTGAATTGCCGGATTGGATTACGAGCGAAGGCGCTGTTCTAAGTACTGGAAACCGTGAATCACGGCAGTATTTTGAGCTTGGGCTTTTAAATCTGGCTCTGTACGACAGTGGGCTTATAAGCAAATTTACCGGTAATTCCGAACTCACGTTTAATCCGCTAGACTGGACAGAATTTTCTGCTGATTTAGGCTTATTCCTAAACCCCATTTATGTAAAAGTTCAGATACAAGATATTTTTGTTTTGGACTTATTTACGGGTACGGACGTTAATATAAAGATGAATCTGCCTAAAAAGACCATTGACACTCTAAAAGAACTATCTGAGTTAGCCGATTCTGAGTCTCCCCCCGATGATATTGAAGATTTTATGGGTAAGTTGGCAAATATCGACTCCGGTTTGTCCGCGTCGGTGGGTGCGTTTATTGAAATAGGCGTTGGCGGATCAAAGACCCTGCTTAATGACCGTTTATGGGTCCGCGCCGCGCCCTCGCTTTTTTTCACATTGCTTTACATGAACCAAGGCAGTATCACCCTGAGCGGTTGGTATTCCAATACTAAATTTGGGCTTCAGGGAGAGGGTGGCATGCATCTTTATTCCGCATGGGATTTGGATTCAAACTCAATAAATCCGTTTAGCAGTCCGGGCATTGACCTTACGCTCGAAGCACTTTACGCACTGTGGCCTGTGCTTGATACTGGCGTGTCGATTTCACATATCCCGCTGGTACCGTCAACCTTAAATCATAGGATGTCAATTGATGCCTCCGGTTTGACCATGGCTATTGATCCGTTAAATAATTCAGGGGTTGAATTTGAGATGCCGGATTTTGGCGATATGATTACCGGCAGTGACAATTCAAGTGAAATGGTTTTGCGTCCTGTCCGTTTTGATTTTTACGGGCTCATAAAACCGTTCAAAAATCCAATTCTTGTAATAAAACCGAATATAGGCTTTACCTTAAACACTATTTTTGCGGATGCGGCGTTTAACTGGGGCTTAAACGTCCAATTTAACGCAGAGAGAATATTTTCCGCGTTCATTGGAACCGGTTTAACAGAAAGCGTTTGGGCGAACCGCATCGGTATCATGCTTGATTTTCGCGCCTTCGAATTCGATATAAGCGGTGCGCTGGCAGGTACGGATTTTGTTAAAAGCTGGTCGGGCGAAGGTTTTTTAGTTTCAGTAGGCCTCAAATTCGGTTATTAAAGGTATGTGGCCGCGACACAAAGTTGATCGCCTTATGCGTGTATAAGCGTGCCGGTATAAGAGTTGCCGCAAATGATTTTTCGTAGATTATCCAGATCATGCCCCGCAGCACATATAACCTCGATACCGGCTTCCTCGGCGTTACGACTCGCGACAGGATCAAACGGAACATTCTTTCCGGGTGTCCAAACATCGCCGGTCAACAGGCGAAAGTCTTTCCAACTTATGCCGGAAATAGGTTTTGCGGATGGATCTATCTTGGGGTCGGCTGTGTAAACGGCCTCTATGTTTGATAGATTTATCACGGTTTTTGCGCCGAACCGTTTTGCCAGAAGTACGGCATCATTATCAGAGGAAAAGCCGGGCTTCCAGCCGGCAGCTAAAAGAATACGCCCTGCGAAAGACGCACTTTCACCCGCGCTTGGGTCGGTTACAACATCCTCCACGCAGTAAGCACCGAAAAGCGCCTTTACAAGCTGAGCGTTAAGGCGTGTCGCCATTATTCCGATCCAGTCGGCCTGATTGTCATCCGCCGTCCGGCCTAACGCTTCGCTTACCCCGCGGTAAGCACTCTGCCATGCCCGCGCCGGACCACCGCCGCCCACGACAAAAATAAATTGCCGCTCATCATCTTCCCGCAGTAATTCCTCTATCAACCGCACAAATTTTTGGAGATAGAGCTCATCAACTTTATTAGGCGCGACAATGGAACCACCGGCAGAAATGACGCTCGTCATAACTATACTTTTACAGAGATTTTCCGTGTAACAAAATCACTTTTTAGGCAACGCGCACAAATTTTAAGCGTTACAGTCGTGCCGTCAATCTCTGTCTTTATCTTTTTAATGTTAGGCCGCCATGTTCTTCGTGTATGATTCTTCGCATGGCTCACTTTGTTACCGGTAACGGTATGTTTTCCGCAAATATCGCAAGTGCGTGACATATTCAACTTCCTTAAAATAAATATCCGCGCCGCAAGTCTTACCAACGCGCTACCGTAAGCCTATTCGTTTTTGCCGGCTAATGTCAATATCACGAATTGAATCATCGAAAATGTAACCCAAACAGGCACATCCGATGAAAGGATAGCAGGCCATCATGGGGTTAACAGTGAAAGAAAAACAACCGGTCATTCGCTGAATCGTACTGATGTCAATAACGAGCGATTCGATCCCCCCCCCCCCCTTGCCGGCAAGTCCGGGGGCTTTGACGCTGGCGAAAAAGGAATCGTGAATAAGGCGTTTGGTCACCTGCGGCAAATGGGATTTCTTGTCGTTGTTCTGAAAATCCTAGAATTTTACCCCGTAATACCTTTTGTCTTAATACGCTTTAATGCCTATCTTTTCGCTGAACAGGAACACGATGTGTCTTTTGACCGGAGGCCGGGGGCTGTCAACCTGAAAGGTGTAATTATGAAAGGAGAAGCAGCCGCAGTCGCAGTCGCAGTTGTCCGTTGTGCGGTCGTATTTGGCCGCAAGCAGAGTGTCAAGGTCGAAGCCCGCCGGAACAGGGCGCAAAGGCGGTTGTGCCCTTGCAGGCAGGCTCCCGGTGAAAGCGTTGGTTGAACTCAGCGATGAACCGCGGGAGGGCGGCGTTGGCCTGTTCCATGGTGGTAATGCCGTTCAGCATAACCCTGTAAAACCGCCCGAATGGCCTCATACCCCTGAAGGCTATCATCGTCCGTCTTTCGCCCGCGGCGTTGGCTGGATACCGTCCCGCATTCCCGTGAATGACCGCCCCGTCCCCTTGTTCCCGCACTGCTTGCTTCAGGCGTTTTGCCCGCCGGACGCTTATGCCGGGTTTCCGTGTCGCCTATTGGCGCGCCTATTGGCGCGCCTGCTTTGCCGTGTAGCCCCTGTCCAGAGCGCCCTTAATAACCGCCAGCCGTGCAAATTCTTTGCTGCTCATCATATATTTCATCCTCCTATTTTAGCCGAGGGGGTGAACGATTCCCTCGTTACTTCCTAAACTTGACCCATAAAATCGAACATTTCCCTATAGTTGTAGAGGGTATAGAATTTCTGTAGACCCAGCCAAATTGTTTTTACACCGGGCGGGCCGTCGCTTGGGGCTCGTATGGGA
>JAISZZ010000197.1 GCA_031284385.1 Treponema sp. | reverse complement strand
AAGATACCGCGCGGAGGCTCATTCGATAAATGCTAGGGTGATATTGATTGTTAAAAAGGGGGGCGCTGTTTTCCATGCCGTTACCGGCATATAGCCGCATCATCGCCGCGCCCCCCTACGCCCGCACACGGTTGCGGGCTACCCCCCGACTAAGGGCCACATCGTCACGTCAAAGCCGATCACGGCAATTTCGCCATACCTGTCGAATTCTTTCGCAAGCGCCTTGCCGTCATCTTTCTTTAAAGCAAGTTCCGCACCCTGCCTTAGCAGCGCTATCCCTAAAGTAACGCTGATTACATTACGCAAATGTGTCAACTTCGTTGACATTCATATTAAAGTAGCACCACATTCGCATAAACAAGCGCTTACTTAGCGCCCTGAATATCATACAGAAGCAATTACCATTCGTACAGTATGCTCCCGCCGTAGAATAATAACAACAGTAAAAGAACCGAGGCGTGCGCAATATTTTTACCTGAAATCCTATAAATCAACGCCGCTCAAAAACACTTGGGTTTTATAAGCGCTATTTACGCGCACTCGCATAAATCAGCGCTTCCTTAGGGCAACGCTGATTAATTCTTTTATATGCCTGTTTTACGGTGTGAAAGTGAATGAACACGCGCTGAAAACAGGTTTTTCTTGATTTAATCAGTGCTTCCCTAGGTAAATCAAGGGTGTGGGAACGTTAATTACAGAACTGTGAGCGCCTGTTGAACCTCATCTTCGCAGAAACGCATCGCAAGAATCGTTTTTTCGATGAGTTTGTCCAATTCCCAATTCAACATAGCCGCTCCTTTTTCTATCACTTCGCGTGAGCATCCGGCGGCGAAATTCAGCGTTTTATACTTTTTCTTTACGGATTTTACTTCCATGTCTTTGACGCTTTTTGACGGCCTTATTATCTGCGCCGCCCATATAAGGCCGGTCAATTCGTCCGTGGCGTACAGAACTTTTTCCAATTCATGTTCTGGTTTTATATCAACGGTCAATCCGTAGCCGTGGCTGCAAACAGCGTGAATAAGCGACTCTCCCGCACCGCCTGAGCGCAGTAATTCGGGGGCTTTTATGCAGTGCTGGTCCGGATACAGCTCAAAATCAATATCGTGAAGAAGCCCCACGATGCCCCAAAATTCGCACTCATCACCGTACCCAAGTTCAGCCGCATACCATTTCATCACGCCTTCGACTGTTAAACCATGTTGCAGATGGAACGGGTCTTTGTTATACTGTTTTAGCAGTTTCCACGCGTTGGCGCGAGTCAGATTGTTTTCAATCATCACGCGCTAATTATAGAATGAATAAGATTTGTTTGACAACACGGCTGAGTTATCGAATGAGTCGCAGCAAGCGCTGTGAAAAATGCGCTGTATTTTGCAAGTTTTACCGAAAGTTGTTCAAAACTGTAGCTTTTGAACAACTCTATTGAAAAGGGGGAAGCAGTTTGTCCATAAAAGTATTACACACGTCCGACTGGCATCTTGGCGCGATACTTCATAACGAAGACAGAAAAGATGAGCACGAACAGTTCTTATTGTGGCTTTTGGAAACAATAAAAACTGAAAACATAGATGTACTTGTTATTTCAGGTGATATTTTTGACGTGTACGCGCCTTCCGCAAGCGCACAAAAATTATATTACGATTTTCTCGCTGGAGCTATAAAATTGAAAAATGCGCCGGAAGTTTTTATAATTGCGGGAAATCATGATTCGCGGCTCTTTTTAGACGCTCCTTCCGCCATACTCTCGAAACTTAAAATACATATTGTTTCGGCAGTTGACACGGAAAAACCCGAAAAACTCATATTTGAAATTAACGGCAAAACTGAAGATGCTCAAACTGGACTTGTAATCTGCGCCATCCCTTTTTTACGTGAAAAAGATTTATCGGTAAAACCGGGAACAAGCGATTTTCTTTCCGCGCAGTACAACGCCGCTGCCGGCGATTTTTACCACAAAGCGTATGAAGCCGCGAGAACAAAAAACGCGCCGGTACTTATGACGGGGCATTTTTATCTTGACGGCAGCAAAAAATCTGACGACTATTCCGAGCGCACTCGTGAGGTCGGCAATCTTCGGGGACTGCCCGCCGCCGCGCTGCCTGATGCCGATTACTACGCGCTTGGTCATTTGCATAGAAGTCAGGCGGTAAGCGGTGCGGCGCATATTCGTTATTCCGGCTCTCCCCTGTCCATGAGCTTTGACGAGGCGAGCAGCGCAAAGTATGTCGTTATCCTGTCTTTTGACGGCGGCTGCGGAACTAAGCCTGAGATTCAATTAAAAGAAATCCCCGTATGGCAGGAACTCAGGCAGATCAAAGGAAAACCAGACGAAATTCTCCGCGAGCTTGAAAAAATACGCGAGAGTGGAAAAGCCGTATGGATAGAGATTCAGGTTACGGAATACGATGGCGATCTATCCAAATTCTGGAATAATATTGACAATACGCAGATGCTGGAGGCGGCGGCGCCCGCATATAAAATTCTTGTAAAACAAGATATGCGCGTCCGGCAGAACAGCGGGGATTGGCGCGGCGAGGAGGGCGGCGATCTTTCATCGCTTGATCCGGTTTCTGTTTTCAAAAAATTCCTAGATGAAGAAAAAATTGACGCGGAAAACACAACAATATTTTTGAAGATGTTTAATGAATTATATACAGATGTTATTGTGAATGAAAATGGATTATTGTAAGGATGGATATTAAATGAAAATACTCAATTTGGTTTTTAAAAATATCAATTCACTCGCGGGAGTTTGGAAAATAGATTTTACCGATCCGGATTTTAACAGCGGGCTTTTTATATTGCACGGCGCGACAGGCGCTGGTAAAACCTCAATTCTCGATGCGTTATGCCTCGCGCTGTACGGCAAAACTTCAAGACAGACATCATTTAATAAAATGCAAAATGAGGTAATGACAAAAGGAACGGGGTCTTGTTTCGCGCAGGCCGATTTTGAAACCGGCGGCATACAGTACCGCTCATATTGGGAACATAAAAGGTCAAAAAGTGGACTTGATTTTCAAACCGGCTGTACGCGGCGCTTTTATCAGCTTGGAAAAAATGAAACGGTTCTCGCGGAAAAAATCAGCGATGTGAATGATAAAATTATTTCTATAGTGGGTATGGATTTTGAGCAGTTTACAAGCGCCGTGCTGCTACCGCAGGGAAAATTTGACGCATTTCTAACAGCGGAAAAAAAACAACGCTCGGAGATTCTTGAAAAAATAAGCAGAACGCAGATATATTCGATGATAGGCGCGGCGATTCACCGGCGAAGAAGCGATGAAGACGGTAAATTAGATGTGTTAAAATACAAAACGGCGGAGATCCCTGTGATGTCCGAATTCGCGGAATCAGAGCTTCTTGAAAAAATAAAATCTGATTATGCTTCTGTTGAAGAAAAAAAAGTGTGGTTAAATATAATCGATTTACAGTTAAAACAGTATGACGAATACGATAAAATACAGAAAGAAATATTTATTTTAAATAAAAAAATTGACGGTTTACAGCAGGAAGTTGTTCTTGAAAAAGAAAGATTCGCCAATCTTGAGCGGGCAAAAAAGGCAGGTTCTATAGCGAATATCATTTTACAGTTCGATCAAACTAAATACGAAAAAGAAAAATTGGAAGTCGAGATAAAAAAAATAACTCTTGACATTGATACCGCCGGAAAAAAACATTCAGGACTTCTTCCGGCAAAAAACGCCGCGGCGCGGGAAAATGAAGAGGCGCTGAAAGAGTTAAGTGAAAACGAGCCGCGGATCAAACGCGCACGTGAGCTTGACGTGCGGATACAAGAAACAAAAAATCATATTTCATACAGGCGCGTCAAGATACAAGAACTTAAACAAACAAGTGATAAACTTAGCGCGGATTTTATGATGAACGCGGAAAGGGCAAAAGATTTACAGAATCGCATCGACGGATTAAAAAATAAAATCGGCGCGTTAAAAGAGGAAACAGGAGAAAACAGGGTGCGGATGGAAAGTATCGGAGAAAGCATGGCATCGCTTTCGGTATTTTCATCTACAGTCTCGTTTGCGGAAAACCGCGGCTCTTTGCGTGACGGAGAGCCCTGTCCGTTGTGCGGTTCGCATGAACACCCTTTTTGTGATAACGAAACTGAATTACATGAAAAGCAGGAGCAGCTAAAAAAACTTCAACTGGAAAATTCCAAATTAAAACGGGCGGTGGCGGACGCGGAGAAGTCGCTTGAAAAGCTTGAAATCGAAAAATCACAGGCAGAAACCGGCCTTTCAGGATTGGAAACAGGGCAGGCTGCGGCTCAGGCGACAAGAGAAAGCGCGGAAAGCCAGATAGAAACATTACAAAACGAATCTATGGATTATGAAAAACAGTCCGCCATACTAAAAGAGGAACGCGCCGCTATTGTCGTGGCGGACGACATTGATCAGTTTGAACAGGCGCTTAAAAGGCGGGCTGCGGTTTCAACGGAAAATCTTGGAAGAATAGACAAACAATTATCGGATTACAAACGGGACGAGGAAAATTATACAAGGCTGTTGATTGAAAAAGAAGAGCAAAACAAATTTTTGCAACAAATTTTTGAGCAAAAACAATCCCTGATGGAAAATGCTTTTGCTGAACATGGTTTTGATTCATACGATGCGTGGAAATCATTTAATTGGACTACTGAAGAAATAACGCGGATTGAGCGTGCGAAAATTTATCTTTCTACAGAATTAAACAATGCGGAAGAACAAAAGACACGATTTATGGATGATTTGAAAAAATTGCCGCCGCTGCCGGACAACCAGTACCGCAATATTAAAAATGAAAAAGAGATGATTTCCTCTTCAGTCGAGGAAATTAATAAAGAAATAGGCGGACTGGAAAAACAAATAGAAATAAATAATAACAATAAACTGCGAAAAAGCGATATTATTGAAAAGATAAACGCGCAAAAAGAAATTTGCGGCAGATGGAAATGGATGGATGACTGGATAGGCGGAGTTGACGGCTGGAAATTCAAAAATTACGTGCAGGCTTTGACGTTAAAATTTCTTATTCAAAACGCGAATGACTATTTGCTCAGCATGAGCGGCCAGCGTTATATAATGAACTGCCGGCAGGACAATGACGAGCTTTTGCCGCTGATAATTGACCGGTATCAAGGCTCTATAGAACGCAGCATAACGAACCTGTCGGGCGGAGAAAGATTCATGCTCTCTCTGTCGCTCGCATTGGGATTGTCAAAATTAAATTCATCAAAACTCAGCATAGATTCATTTTTTCTTGACGAAGGTTTCGGCACATTGGATAAGGAAAGCCTAGAGCTGACAATAAACATACTCAACGGGCTAAAGCAGTATCAAGGCAAGCTGACCGGAATAATTTCCCATGTTGAAGAACTTCATGAACATATAGCGGCCAGCATAGAAGTTGTAAAAACCGGAGGCGGCAGAAGCCGTCTATCCGGCTGCGGTGTATCAAAAGCATAGCTAATTAGGAACGTTATGAAATAACATGACCAAACGGACGTGTGTTTCCATGTTCCTATTACAGAGTTTCTATGATGGCTTCTGCGGCGGCCTTACCGTCCGCAAGAGCCCGCACAACAAGGCTCGCGCCGTTCCGCGAATCGCCCGCCGCCCAAACTTTGGGGTTTGAGGTATGGAAACTTCCCCTCGTGCGGATATTGCCGCGCTCGTCCGTTTCGAGCGCGAGGTCGCTTACAAGCCCGTCCTGAACAACATGAGTAAAACCCATGGCAAGCAGCACAAGATCAGCTTCAATTTTGAAAGCTGAACCGGCAACTTCTTTGAATACGGGGCGTCCGTTTTCGATGACGGATTCAACCTTGCAGGCATCCACTGATGAAACCCTGCCGTTTTCGCCGCAAAACGCCTTGGTGTTTACAGACCAAAGCCGCTCGCAACCCTCCTGATGGGAGCTTGAAGTTTTGAACAATGTAGGCCAGAGCGGCCACGGCTGGTTTGGGATGCGGTGTTTCGGCGGCTTAGGCATCACTTCGATTTGCGTAACTTTTTCCGCTCCCTGCCTATTGGCCGTGCCTACGCAGTCCGAGCCGGTATCTCCGCCGCCTATCACAAGAACCTTTTTGCCGAACGCGGTTACCGGCTCAAAGCCGTCCCGTTCCGTCGCTAAAGTGCGGTTTTGCAGGGAAAGAAAGTCCAAAGCCTGCACGATGCCGCTCAGTTCTCTGCCCGGGGCAGAAATATCGCGCGGCTCCCGCGCTCCTATCGTCAAAAGCAACAAGTCGTATTCAGTTTCCAGCTTTCGGGCATCAACGGTTTCGGCACCTCGACCTGTGGTTCCAAACGCATAACGCCCGGAGCCAATACGGGTATTTGTCTTAAAAACAACGCCTTCCGCCATCATTACCGAGATTCTACGGTCGATAAAGTCTTTTCCCAGCTTGAAATTAGGGATTCCGTAACGCAAATAGCCGCCTACACTCCTATCCGCCTCATAAACCGTAATGTTAAAGCCTGAACGGTTCAAAAAATACGCTGCGGATAGACCGGCGGGGCCGCCTCCAACAATGGCCACACGCTTTCCGTTTCGTTTTTTGGGGGGGCGGGGCTTTACAAGCCCTGCTTCAAACGCTTTTTCTATGACGGCAAGCTCGTTTTGACGTATCGTAACCGATTCATCGTTTGCACCCAGTATACAGGAAGCCTCGCAAAGCGCCGGACACACGCGCCCCGTAAATTCCGGGAACGGATGTCTTTCCTGTAGCAGCGCCCACGCGCCCGCCCAATCCCCACGAAAAACTCTGTCCTGATACTCAGGCATAACGTTTGAGAGTGGGCATGCCCAATGGCAGAACGGCACGGCGCAATCCATGCAACGGCTTGCCTGCGCCCGCCGTTCTTCCTCCGGCAACTGCTCTTCAACTTCGCTATAATCGTTAATCCGCTCTTCCACCGGCCTGTAACCGGAAACTTTGCGCTTTACCTTCAAAAAACCTTTTGGGTCACCCATACATTCCGCCTTTAATCGTTTTCAAACGGCCATCAATGCCAGATTTTGACACCGCGTTATAATATCATATAAAAAACATGATAAAAAAAATAGAGCGTGTACGCCACAATATATCTACCGACTACACAAATTATGAGGTTTGAGAATGAAAAATCTGTATTCATCTGTGAAATCAGTGTAATTTATGGACATTTTTAATATAAAGGGGGGCGCTATTTCCATACCATTTGCGGCATATAGCCGCTTTCGACTCGCGCCCCCCTCGCTACAGCCGGCTGCGCCGTCTTACGCTACCCCCCAATCCTATCCACGGATTACACAGACTACAGTCATAAATGTAAAACTACTGGGGTATTCCCACCGGCCTATTGACAAAAAATAGCGTATGTGCGAATGTAATACAACTGACTTGCCCCATCTGTATAGAGTTCCAAATGTGATTTTTTTAAAGGTAAAATATGTCTATGTCCGTTAATAGTTTGCATTTACGACTCGGCCTCGATATAGGGTCAACGACCGTAAAAGCTGTTGTGATGGAAGCTAAACAAAAAAATATTCTATTTTCCGCGTATAAAAGGCATCACGCTTGCCAAGCGGAAACAGTTAAATCTGTATTATCAGATATTAGATTTAGATTTTCGGATGCCCTATTTTGCGCCGCGGTGTGCGGTTCGGGCGGAAAACCCATAGCGGACGCGCTTGGCGTTCCTTATGTGCAGGAAGTTGTCGCAAACGCAATAGCGGTTCGTACTTTCTACCCGCAGACCCGTGTCGCGATAGA
>JAISZZ010000153.1 GCA_031284385.1 Treponema sp. | reverse complement strand
CCGGCCTCCTCTCGTGGAACTGAAGCGGCGCGGCGGCGAGCCTCGCCTTGTAGAGCTTGCGAAAGCCGCCGCACTCATCGCGGAGGAAATAAAGACGGAGCTTGCGGGGGCTTGAGCGGACACAATGAATTTCAGGGGAACGGTACTAATCAAACAGTGCGATGAACGGTGTGTTGCGGAATGTATTGAACAAGTCCAATGTAGCGTCTCAGGTGAAAACAATAGCTGAGCCGCTTGCCAATCTGCGTGAAGCGCTTTAGTTCTATTTTGAATACGAAACTAAAGACGAATTATTTCAAATTTGGTAAAAGCGTTAAACCGCTTTTTGTCCTGTGTTGCCATCGTCCGTTTTGTTATTCGCAATATCTGGTTTAATACCGCGCGGCTTGCCGCGCGGAGGCTCATTGAATTTTTCTTACAGATACAATACCGTTTATAGCTGATTAACTTTAATTTATTTTCGGAGGAAATTGTATGGAAAAGGTAACGTCGTTTTTCAAAAACAAGTATGTTATCGGTTTTGGAGTGGGGTTCGCCGCCGCTTTCATTGGTTACAAGGCTTACAAAAGCAAAAAGGTACGCAAGGCTGTAGTAAAAATCCTGGCGCGGGGTATGAAGCTCCGGGACGAGGCAAGGTTTGCCGTAAGCTCAATCAAAGAAGAAGCGGAAGACCTTTGCGCGGAAACAAAGGAAGAAAGCGCCGGCGGCAAGGCGGATTAACAGGCTATAGTAAGATATCCGAGAAGGTGAAATGGTATGAAATACAGAATAGTTCACGAAATTCCCGGCAGAATCCGCATTTCCTGCGGTAGGTATGCTCTGACTCCAGGCCAGGCGGCGGCGGTAGAACAGGTTTTGCTTACGGCGCAGGGTGTAAAAAGCATTCACGCATCCTCAATAACCGGAAATATCCTGATTGCCTTTGATCCTTCTCTGAAAGATGCGGTATTGGCCAAGGTGGACGGCATTACACCGGCGGACATCCGCGAGCCGGCCTTCTTTCATAACCTGGAAGGCGATTTTCAGAACAAAATATTCGGCCTCCTAAGCGTCCATCTGCTTACACGTTGCCTGCTTCCCGCGCCGCTCCGTTGGCTGTACGCCTCTATACGTGCGCTACGCTTCGCAGGTAAGGGGCTCCGCGCTCTTGCCGATGGACGCCTCAACGTAGACGTACTGGACACCGCCGCCGTTGTCGTCTCGCTGGCACGGGGCGGGCGGGACAACTCGGCCTCGATGATAATGTTCATGCTCAACATGGGCGAACTTCTGGAAGAGTATATAAGAAAGAAATCACGGGATGCGCTGGCGGCTTCCTTCTCGCTCAACATAGATTCAGTATGGAAAAAGACTGACCAGGGCGAGGTTTCCGTGCCCATCGCTCAAATCGCGCTCGGCGATGCCGTGGTTGTCCGTAGCGGCGCGATGATACCGCTGGACGGCGAGGTGTTTCAGGGTGAGGCGCTGGTCTGCCAGGCATCACTCACGGGTGAACCGCTGCCTGTGCTGAAACGTGCCGGTAACGCGGTATTTGCCGGTACTGTGGTGGAGGAGGGGGAACTTGTGATAACGGTAAGAAGCAGGCCGGACGAAACCCGCATCGAAAAAATAATTTCCATCATAGACGAGTCTGAGGGGCTGAAGGCGCAGATTCAGAATCGCGCGGAAAGGCTGGCCGATTCGATAGTGCCGTTCAGTTTCGGTGGGGCGGCCCTGATGATGGCCCTGAGCGGCAGCGTTACCAAGGCTATGGCCTTTTTGATGGTGGACTATTCCTGTGCTATCAAGCTGTCCATGCCAATAGCCGTGCTGTCCGCGATGCGGGAGGCGGCGCGGCGGCAGATCTTTGTGAAGGGTGGCAAATTCCTGGAAGCCCTTGCCGAGGCGGACACGATAATCTTTGACAAGACAGGCACCCTGACCGAAGCGAAACCGGTGATAGCAAAGGTAATTCCGGTGGCAAATGAAAGCCGCGAAAAAGTGCTCAGCATGGCGGCCTGTCTCGAAGAGCATTACCCTCATAGCGTGGCGAACGCGGTTGTCCGGCAGGCGGAAAAGGAAAACCTGAAACACCGTGAAGAACATAGCAAACTGGAGTATGTCTTGGCGCACGGAGTCGCGGCGTACTATGACAGCGCACGTGTCGTTTTGGGAAGCTATCATTTTGTATTTGAAGATGAAAAAACGAGCCTCAGCGCCAATGAAAAAGCGTTGATCGAAAAGGAAACGTCAGGATACTCTGCTATATTTCTCGCGCGGGAGGGCCATCTGCTGGGCATCATCTGCTTTACCGACCCGCCCCGCAAAGACGCGTCCGTTGTCGTTGCCGGGCTGCGGGCTTTGGGTCTTTCAAAAATCGTAATGATGACGGGAGATAACGCAGCCGCCGCCCGTCATATATCGGACGAACTCGGCATCGATGAGTACCATGCCGGGGTTTTGCCGCAGGAAAAAAGCGATCTGGTAAAACAGTACAGGGCAGAGGGTCATACCGTAATTATGGTTGGGGACGGGATAAACGATGCACCCGCGCTGGCCGCGGCAAACGCCGGAATCGCGATGACGAGTGGCTGCGACCTTGCCAGGGAAATCGCGGACATAGTGCTGATCTCCGACAACCTGCAAAGCCTCTGCCAGGTGATAGAGATAGGCAAGCGGCTGCTTTCCAGAATTTCCGACAACTACCGGGGTATAATGATTACCAATACAAGCCTGCTGGCTCTTTCACTTGGCGGCGTGATAAGCCCGGGAACATCCGCGCTACTACACAATTTGTCAACGTTCATCATCAGCGCCGCATCGAGCCGTCCATACCTGACGGAAAGCCGGCGTTTCTAAACTTGTATCGCCAACGTTGCTAGCAGTCTGTTGTACTTCGTGCATAAACCTCCAAAAAATCGCCTGCAAGGCGATTTTTACCCTGCAAACTCCGAAAGCATACCGTTCCCCTTCCTTATGTGGTTAAGCAGACGATAAAACCTCAGGCAAAACAGCTTGACGTTGTTTTGTGGCATCATGCGCGACAGTCTGCTAGTACCCAGACATCATTCAAACTGTAGATTTAGTTTTGGAATTTGGCCCGCTATCCGCTATAATGAACCTCCCCACCCTTAAGGGTGGGGTATCTTGTAAGCGTTGCATTGTTTACGAGGTTGAGTTTGCGCGTAGCGCAAACTATAAGACTAACCGCTATGCGGTTAGTCCACGTTCTGTAAGGAAATTATTTAAC
>JAISZZ010000142.1 GCA_031284385.1 Treponema sp. | reverse complement strand
TTGACTGTTTCCCGCCGGTTTTATGTTAAACCGGTTAATCTATCTAAAGCAGAGAAGGGGGCGCTTATGGCGGAAGTTTTATCTATTATTTTAGGTGGTGGAAAAGGTTCGCGGCTATTTCCTCTTACGCAAGCGAGAGCGAAACCAGCAGTGCCTTTCGGTGGTAAGTATCGGATTATCGACATACCTTTATCGAATTGTATAAATTCGGATTTGAAGCAGATATACATACTTACACAGTTCAATTCCGCCTCGCTTCACATCCATTTGTCGCATACTTATGTTTTCGACCATTTCACAAAAGGATTTGTCGAAATTCTCGCGGCGGAACAGACCCTTGAACATACGGGTTGGTTTGAGGGAACGGCGGATGCTGTCCGTAAAAATCTGATGCACTTCAGGACGCATAATCCTGATTACTACATCATACTGTCGGGCGATCAGCTCTATCGCATGGATCTCAAAGATATGCTCAAAAAACACTGTGACTCCAAAGCGGCTATTTCAATAGCCTGTACTACTGTTTCAAGAGAAACAGCAAGCCAGTTGGGTATATTGAAGGCTGACAAAAAAAATGTCATCACCGAATTTTTGGAGAAACCGGGTCCGACAAAGGATATTTCTGACTTTAAAGCGCCGCCGGAAATTCAAAAAGGTAAAGCCGCCGAAGACGCTTATCTTGCGTCTATGGGTATTTATGTTTTTAACGCGGACGCGATGCATAAATGTCTTGAAAATCAGTTTACGGATTTTGGTAAAGAGATAATTCCGGCGGCGATTAACACGCTTAAAGTGAACGCCTACCCGTTTGAGGGTTATTGGGAGGATATTGGAACCATCAGCAGTTTCTATGAAGCCAACCTTAACCTAGCAAACATCAAACCGCTGTTTGACATCTATGATGAAAATAGTCCGATTTATACGCGAATGTACAATCTGCCTCCTTCCAAAATGAATTTCAGCAGTATGAACCAATCCATAGCATCGGAAGGTTGTATTATTACCAATTCTTCTATCACAAATGCGATAGTCGGGGTACGCACAATCATCGAATCCGGCGCCAGCTTGAACGGCGTTGTCTGTATGGGTTCTGATTACTATGAAAGCGACGCGCAGAAAGAAGCCAATGCCGATGGACGCATTCCCAATATCGGTATTGGTAAAGGCTCAATCATCAAAGGCGCTATCATCGACAAAAACGCCCGTATCGGCGAGGGTTGCCGTATCGGTATTGACAACATCAAACGCAGTGAAGGCACATTTGACAACTATTCAATAGTTGACGGCATAATAGTCGTACCCAAAAACGCGACTCTCTATCCCGGAACTATAATCTGACATTGTTCTGGCGGGCGGCGGACGCTCCCGTTACGGTACTACAAACGGCGGTTTTATCGAAAGTTTTCAGTGAAACCGCCAAATCTTTGTAGAATCAAACTTCGAGCGGCCTCGTTTCAGCGTCCCCCCCCCCCCCCCGCCGCTTAAGCGGCCTTTTTACAAAGTAAAGCCGCCGCAGGCAGTAACAGTGCGAGCCATGCCAACAGCGTGAGCGGCGGGACAAAGCTGAATTCGGCGTTTATGCCCGCCCTCATCCCGTTTACGGCCTGTGTAAGCGGTAAAAATTCTATTATTTTGCGTAAAACGAATGGAAACCGTTCCAACGGGAAAAACGTGCCGCAGAGAAATGACATCGGCGTTATTATAAAGTTTGAAGTTTTTGCCATGTCTGCGTGCGAATCGATGAGAAGTCCGGCAATAAAACCTATGGTGGAGAATACGGCGCAATTCAACGCGAGAAGCAACAGGAAATACCAATCCAAACGAAGTCCCGCGGAAAACAAAAACGAAACGGCGATTATAAGCGTCGCGTTGTACAAACACCGCAGCAAGTTTGCCGTGATGCGGGCAAACATAAAAATTGGCATACTTACCGGACTCACCATCACCGCCTCAAAAGTTTTTTGGTATATACGCGCCATGTTGATGTCGTTTGCTATCACACCAAAACCCTGCGTCATACCGTTCATCGCTATTATGCCGGGCATGACAAAGGCAGTGTAGGAAACGCCGCCCACAAAAACAGCGCCGCCCACAAAAACAGCGCCGCCCAGCCCCCAGCCAAATGCAATAAGGTACAAGAGCGGTCCAGTCAACGCACCGATGGTTATATCAATAAATTTTTTTTTGAACAGAATCCACTCTTTCCAAATTATTGCGGTAAACTGCGACAATTAAATTACATCCCCGCTTTCCGCGCTGCTCAAATTTTTTGAGGTCAATTTTATAAATGCATCTTCAAGGTTTGCCTCGCGGATTTTGAATTCGCAAGGTAATCTTTTTGCGTCCGCAATAGCGTCATCACGAGTGTCAAAAAAACGCTGCGTGGTTTCACCGTTTTCAAAGTATTCAAGCACAAAATTTCCGGCGCTTTTTATAATATCATGCGGAGTCCCGGTATGTTTTAGTCTACCGCAGTCTATCATGCCAAGCCGTGAACAGAGCGTCCACGCCTCTTCCAAGTAGTGGGTCGTAAGCAGAATCGTCAAACCCTGTCTATGTAGTTCCCTGAGCAAATCCCAAATACGCCTTCGCCATGCGGCATCAAGTCCTACGGTGATTTCATCCAGTAACAGAATATCAGGTTCATGCATCAGAGCCTTCACAATCATCAATTTACGCTGCATACCACCCGAAAAAGTCTTGGCCCTGTCATTTTTCCTGTCCGCGAGAGCCGCGAATTCAAGCAATTCCTCTGAGCGTCGCCGCCGCAGCGCCTGCGGCAGTCCGTAAAGCCTGCCATGATATTCAAGGTTTTGCAGGGCGGAAAGCTCACCTTCAAGATTTGAATACTGCGGCACGATTCCCAGTCGCCGTTTGGCCGACGTTAGATTTCGGTCTATACGTTCACCGTCTATGCCGATAAAACCGGCGCTTGGATATGTAAGAGTTGTAGTCATGCGTAAAAGCGTAGTCTTGCCGGCGCCGTTCGGCCCCAATAGTCCAAAAAACTCGCCCCGCGCTATTTCAAGTGAAAAATCCGTTACGGCGGCGACAGCGCCGTACTTTTTTGTAACATTCCTGTAAACTATCATACATTGAAGCCGTGAAGATTCATGATGAATAACTTCACTTCGCAGCTTGCGCCGTGAAACTTCGCGCCGTGAAACTTCGCGCCGTTTCTTTGAACGCCGCTGCGGAGGCGCGTATCAATTCCTCATTCACGCAGTACGCAAAACGTACCCAGCCGGGAGCGCCAAAACTGCGTCCCGGCACCCCCAGTATCAGATGTTTTTTTAACTCGTTGACAAAGGCCCCGTCATCATCACTACCGGGTGTCTTGCAAAAAATGTAAAAAGCGCCCTCCGGATCGATATACTGCAAGCCTGCCGCGTCCAGAGTGTTCTTAAAAGCTGCCCGCCGCGCAGCGTACACTTCAATCGCCGCCTTAGCTTCCGTCAATTCCGCTACACAGCGCTGCATCAGCGCGGGCGCGTTTACATATCCCAAAACTCGTGTAGCGTACACAAGTGCGTTTATCAGCGTTTCTTTATCGTCATTTTGCGGCCCAACCGCGATATAACCTATACGCTCTCCCGGCAGGGACAGACTCTTTGAGTAAGATGTAGCGACAAGCGAATACGGGTAAGCGCATAGAATGGGCGGAACCGTAACATTGCCGTATACCAGTTCACGGTAAGGCTCATCGGCTATAAGGTATGGGTAACGCCCCGTATTTTTGCCGTGCCGCAACAAAACATCCGCGAGCGCGGCTATGATTTTTTGGGGGTACACGCGGCCTGTTGGATTATGCGGCGAATTGATAAGGACAGCCGCCGTTCTTTCGCTCAAGGCCGCTTGTATCGAATCTATATCCAAATTGAAGTCCGCGGTTGCGGCGGCTTCTATAAGTTTTCCACCGTGATTTGTGATGTATGAACGATACTCCATGAAGTAGGGCCTGCTGACTATCACTTCATCATCAGGATTCAGGATGGATTTCAAAATTACATTCAACGCGCCCGCCGCGCCCACCGACATTATGATATGCTGTCCATTAATCTCTACGCCATGTTCGCGGGAGGCTTTTTTTGCCAACTCCGCCCTCACATACGGGTAACCGGCATTAGACATATATCCGTGTGAACCGGCGTCATTTTCCGTTACAAGTCGCAGTAAGGTTTTCTGAAAAATTTCAGGCGGTTCAAGGTCGGGATTGCCTATTGAAAAATCAAATACATTGCCATCACCGTATTTCTTTTTTAATTCCGCTCCTTCCTCGAACATTTTTCGTATCATGGATGAGGAGCCCAACGCTTCTCTAACAGCTTTCGCTACAGGCATACCGCCCTCCTACTTCCGCTTGATTACCGTTCTCTTTACGGTTAGGGTTACCGTTTCAACACATATTCTTCTATGACGCGGGCAATACCGTCTTCATCGTTTGATTTTTCCGTAACAAGACGCGCCGCTTTTTTAACACGATCATCGCCGTTACACATTGCGACACCGAACCCCGCCCAGCGTATCATCGCTTCGTCATTCATCGAATCTCCGGCGGCCATGACAGCCTCGCGATCGATGCCCAGCCTTGAGGCCACTTTGGAAAGAGCGCTGCCCTTGTCCGTAGCAGGCGGCAATATTTCAAGATAGTACGGCTTACTGGTAAAAATAGTAACCTCGCCATCCGAAATATTTTTCAGTATAATTTCCAACTGTTTCAACAACATGGGATCGCCGGGTATTACCAGTTTATGGCAGCCTGACGCTACCATTTCCCTAAAATTATCAGGAATAGTCTGATGAAGTCCGGTAAGTTTTTTTTCGTACACGGCGAATTCGTTTTTGAGGGAAACATAAGCCACATCACCCTCGTATATCTGTACCGCAAAACCTTCCGCGTCAGCCATATCGAATGTTTCAAGGGCGGGTTTGGGAGGCAATGTAACCTGCTCTATAATTTTCCCCGTTGCTGCTTCCTGAATAATGGAACCGTTCCCACAAATCACATAACCGCCGCTCTTATGCAACGACAGCATTTTCACATACCGGTATACAGATTTGTAGGAACGCCCAGAGGCTAAAACTATACCGATACCCGCCGCGATACAGCGTTTTATAGCTTTTCGCGCACGGAACGAGATACTGAGATCCGTCCGCAGCAGGGTATCGTCAAGATCCAGCGCTATCAAGCGTATTGAGCGCATTTCAACCGTAACTCGCTATCATGATACCGGCGGCAATCGCGGTGCCGATAACGCCCGCTACATTTGGCCCCATCGCGTGCATCAACAGGAAGTTACCCGGATCGTATTCAAGGCCGACCTTGTTGGAAACACGCGCCGCCATTGGCACGGCGGAAACACCGGCGGAACCTATCAGCGGGTTGATTTTTTCTTTTAAGAACAGGTTCATAAACTTGGCGACAAGCACACCGGAAGCCGTAGCGATGCAGAACGCCACAAGTCCAAGCGCAACTATAGAAAGCGACGATGGATTCAAAAACTTTTCCGGTGTCATTTGACTGCCAACGCCGAGCGACAGCAGTATAGAAACTATGTTCATCAATTCGTTCTGCAAAGTCTTAGAAAGCCGTTCCACCACGCCACATTCTTTGATGAAATTACCGAACATCATACATCCGATAAGCGGAGCGGCAGCCGGTAACAACAGAATTGTAAGCGAAAGCACAATTATTGGAAACAATATTTTTTCCACCTTGGGAACAGGCCGCAACTGCTTCATTTTGATGAGCCGCTCCTCCTGCGTTGTGAGCGCCTTCATGATGGGCGGTTGTATCAACGGCACGAGCGCCATGTAGGAATACGCCGCGACAGCGACAGTAGCGAGCAGTTTGGGCGCCAGTTTTGCGGCAATGTAAATCGTTGTGGGACCGTCCGCGCCGCCTATTATGGCGACGGCGCAGGCTTCCTTAAGCGTAAAGTTTACACCGGGTACCAGGTTCATCGCGGTAACGCCGAAAAGCGTGCCGAACACGCCGAACTGTGCAGCCGCGCCCAACAATGCGGTCTTGGGATTTGCGATAAGCGGGCCGAAGTCCGTCATCGCGCCTATC
>JAISZZ010000194.1 GCA_031284385.1 Treponema sp. | reverse complement strand
TAATTTCATTTTCATGGTTGTGATTATTTCACTTTTCTGTTTTTTCTGCAATATATCGCAAAACGAATCTTGCCTTTCCCAACCACTCTTTTTGACTTTATAGACAGACCCTATTTAATCAGTTATCTAAGACGCATGGAACGCGAAAACAAAACCCCATCATTTAACGAAATAGTATTTGCGATACTGCCATTATTGAAAAACGGCGTAAAGCCAGAACAACAAACCATTTTAGGCGTGCTGGAAGATATAGGTGAAAAAACTGGAGAGGATTCATGGCGGCTTAAAAAAGATGATTCCACGCTGTTTGATTGATGCCGGCGCAACGCACTGCGGGCGGCAGGGGAATGCCACATTCCGTAAGGAACTGTAAAAAAATAAAATGCTGTGCATTTTATTTCCTTACAGTTCCTAAGATTCCCCGCCTGAGATTTACAGTTCTATCATCACCTTCACAACTTCGGGATATCCGGCGGCAGCGTATTCGTAAGCGGCGATAGAATCCTCGAATTTGAAAGTCTTGCTGATAAAGCGCTTAATATCGATTTTGCCCGCGTTAACCAGCGCTATTGCGCGGTCAAAACAATTGGTGTAGCGGAATATTGTCTCGATGCTGATACCCTGTCCCTGCAAAAACGCTACATCGATAGGAACCGTCCCGTTCATCATTCCGACAAGTACAGTTCTGCCTCCTTTTTTGACGCACCGGAAGAAATCAGGATACACGCGCGGATTTCCCGATGCTTCAAACACAACATCGCAGCCTTTGCCGCCGGTTTCTTTCATGATGACATCGCGCAAATTTATCGCTGCGGTATTTAGAGTAACGATATTTTTGTCGTAAGCGCCCGCAATATCCAGTTTTTTTTGTTTTACATCGGATATAAATACTCTGGCGCACCCGCCGGCAAGCGCACTCACCGCGCACATGATACCGATGGTTCCGCAGCCCACAACCAAAGCCGAATCTCCGGGTTTTACCGCGGCTTTTTTTGCAGCCTCGATACCAATGGCAAGCGGCTCCATCATGGCGCCTTCCGCAGCGCTCATCCCCGAGGGAAGTTTGAAACAGAATTGTGCCGGATGGACAACCGTCTCCCGCAGGCAGCCGTGTACCGGCGGAGTCGCCCAAAAAACCACGCCGGGATCGATATTGTACATCCCCTCCATCACCTCGCGGGAATGTGCGCCGGGTATTCCCGGTTCCATGCAAACCAAGTCGCCGGCGGAAAAATCAGCCACCTTTTCACCCTTTTCAATGACAATTCCGGCGGCCTCGTGTCCTAAAATCATGGGCTCTTTGACGATAAAATCGCCGATAGCCCCTTCATTGTAATAGTGTATGTCGCTGCCGCAGATACCGCACGCCTTTATCTGTATCTTCAAATCGTGGGGGCCAACAGTTTCCGTAACCGGAAAATCCCGCAAACTCAACTTCTTTTTCGCTTCAAGCACCAGCGCTTTCATATTTCCTCCTGTATATTATAACAAGACGCTTTTCCCCTGCTTTTAGTTTTGAGAAAGCGCCTCGTTATTGACGATTAAAAAACTTTTCCGGGAAATAATCAATGAGCCTCAGCGCAGCAAGCGCGCAAACAAGTTTGTGTCGGGGTATTAAGCCAGATATTGCAGAATGAACATACACTGAAAACAGGTTTTTTAGAGATTTAATCAGCGTTATCCTAACGTTTACAATGATTCTTAATACAAGGGGGGGCGCTATTTCCATACAATTTGCGGCACATAGCCGCTTGCGACTCGCGCCCCCCTGCGCTATATACCGCTTACGCGGTATTCCGCTACCCCCCAATCCGTCCACCCCCCCCTCCCCCCCCAACACACACAATGGGTCCGCGAATTACACGAATTAACGCGAATTATCAGGGGGTAGGGCACGTCGAGGCTGCCCGTACCATGGCGTACCACAAGAACGACAACGGTTACGCGGAACTGAAAAATTAGGTTTTGTTTCTAGGGAAGCGCTGATTTATTCAATCGAGAATAAATAGGCAACCGTCCATTTTCAGCTAGATTAATTATTAGGCAATGCGGCGGCTTGTAATTAGCGGGAGGGCGCGCAATACTGATTTAAGCGATGAACCGCCGCCGCGTTGTTACGGTCGCTCCGTAATAATGAGGAAAGTCCGGGCTCCGCAGGGAATGATGCCGGCTAACGGCCGGGAACCGGTTTCACCGGTTACAGACAGCGCAACAGAAAATATACCGCTAACCTGCCGTAAGATAACCCTCTACGACAGGCAGTAAGGGTGAAATGGCGGGGTAAGAGCCCGCCGCGGAATTGGTAACAATTCCGGCATTGCAAGCCTCATCAGGAGCAAAGCCAACAGCGGTTGAGCGCCCGCTCCATAACCGCGGGTAGGCTGCATAGAAACCGCCGGAAACGGTGGTTCAAGATAGATGGCGGCAGCTTTTTTAAGGCAGGCGCGAACCGTCGGCCAGCGAAAAGATACAGAATCCGGCTTACGGTTCATCGCTTTTTTTCACGCTTAATCCCCGACATCCTCAAAACGAATACCCTCGCCTGCCGGAATCGAGATACGCGCTCTGCGTCCCATGATTTTTTCCAGCATGACCGGCGGCAGCCCCGGACGGAGTATTTTTTCCGTGCGCAGTACGGCGCAATTTTCATGGCTTAGCGCTTCTCCTGCGTGAATTTCGTGGACGGCGTGTATCGAGCGGTTCGTGCGCGTGTAGTTTTGAGCCTCTGAGCCGGCCAGCCTTTTTACGCCGTCCCCCAGTATAAGGCTGACCTTTTCAGCGGAATACTCATCTGCCGCCTCCCGCAGAATCTCTTCCGCACTCTGCCCTTCGGCACGGCGCACCGCCGCGCTCATCTCCGCGAAAGCTGTGGCGGGCAGGGCTATCGGGTCGTCCAGCCCCGTCCCGCTCCGTGAAATACAAAAATGCTTTTCTATTGCACAGGCGCCGCAGGCCGCGGCCAAAAGCGGTACAAGGCGGGCATCCAAACTATGATCGCTCACCCCCGTACTAATGCCGAAAACGGCGCTAAGGGTTTTTATCAGGTTTAGGTTGTAATCCGTTTCGAGGGCGGGATAGGAAGTAACACAATGCAGGAGGCAAACCGCGTCCCTGTCAAACAGCGTGAGCGCCGCTTCAATATCGGCAAGTGTGGATACGCCGCCAGAAAGCAAAACCGGCAGTTTCCAAGCGCTTACCGTTTGCAATAGTTGAGTGTAGTTCAGTTCAGGCGAGGCGATTTTTACCACATTCGGCGAAAGGCTTTTAAGGCAGGCGGCGCTACGCGGCCCAAACGGACTTGCCAGAAACAAAAGCCCCTTCGATTCGGCATATTCTTTCATACCGGCGTAAAAATCGGGCGGCCGTTCCAGCTTTTTGAACACATCGTAAAGCGGCGTGTCCCCGCCGGGCAGCGGCACGCTTCCGGTGAGCGGGTGAATTATTTCACCGGCGTACACAATCTGAGTCTTAAAACAATCCGCGCCCGCCTCCGCTGCGGCGGCTATCAGTTCCCGCGCCTTTACCGCATCTCCCGAATGTGATGTGCCTGCTTCGGCAATGATTAAAATTTTTTTACCGCTGTAACGGTTTCCATTTATGGTAAAATCCATAGTTTTGCGTTAAATGAGTCTTACCCCCCGTTCATCAGGCGTTTACGCCGCTTTCTATCTGGAGGCAGGCGTTTTCAAGTCCGTTTTCGCCGCGAATCTTTTCGCCGAGCATCGCCGCATCCCGCGCATAGCCTTCGTTATTCAACAAATCAAGCACTTTCTGTTCAAAACGTGCGCCGCCGCAGCGCTTCATGTCGATCTTACCCGGCCCCGCGCCCAGCCTCCTTGTCTGTTCCGCCCAGTACCACTGATCGAGAAACAGGGGCTGTATCATCTGCGGCTTGCCGGAACGCGCCGCACTGTGCGTCGTGCCTATGCCGCCATGATG
>JAISZZ010000192.1 GCA_031284385.1 Treponema sp. | reverse complement strand
TGGACGAAGCGGAAGGTACAGGGACAACGGTTATCGGCGGGGTTTTGAGCGATATGGAATTCGTGTTCGGAGACACATCTTGGGTTAAGGGGCTTTTTGAGTCCCATGCGATGGATGGGACGGACGGGGTTGCGTTTCACCCCTACCACATGAACGCCAAGTCCAGCGCCCGTGTTTTTACCAGATTCAGGGACACCGTGGCGCCCTACGGTTTTGCCGGTAAGATTTGGGTGAACGAGGTGGGGTTTCCGACCCGCAAGTCTTTTCCCCGTACAGTAAAAGAAGCACAGATGCCCGAAACTGTGGTCAAAACCATTACCCTTCTTGCCGCGGGAGGCGCCCGGAATTTTTTCTGGTACCACATATTCGATGATGATTCTTTTGGGCTGGTGGATGACAGTACCAAGCCATGGCGGAAAAAAGGCGGGTACTGGGCCTATGCCCTCTGTGCGAACAATTTGGCCGGCAAGGGTTTCCGTGCCGGCACTTATCAAAAGACCATGCCGTCTAAAACGCGGAGTTTTTACTTTGAAGGAATAGAGGGCAGCCGTGTCTTGATCGTATGGAATGAGAGCGTCTTTTTTAAGAAAACCCTCAGCGTAAGTCTTGGCGGCGCCAAGCATAGGCGTTGGAATGTGGCTGCCGGGACTTCCGAGGACATAAGCCTTGACAATGGCGTGTACACCGCGACTCTTTACGCCTCCGGCGGCAATGACCCCGCGGCAAAACCCAGCCTCCTGTTCCTTACCTGGGACGAGTAACCTTGTGAATTAAGATATTATCCGCAAAGCGGGACGGAAACCACTGCCATAACTTGTTTCCGCCTTCAATCAAAATCAAAGCAAAATCAAATTTGAACGCGATATGTATGTATATGTCAGGGATAAAACACGCGACTGAACGTGGATCCGTGACCGGCGCGTTTATGCGCTGAAATCTATTTTTGAGAGGATGTTATGAATAATCTCAATTCTATTTTGATTGAAGGCAATCTAACTAAGGACCCGATGTACCGTTCCACGGCTAAAGGTACGCCATTATGCACTTTTTGCCTTGCCTCAAACCGTTATTACAAACAGGATAACAATTTGGAAAAAGAAGTAAATTTTTTTGAGGTGGAAGCATGGTCAAAACTCGCGGAAAACTGTCAGTCGCTTGGACGTAAAGGCAGGGGCGTGCGTGTTGTAGGCCGGTTAAAGCAAGACCGCTGGAATGACTCGGACGGAAAGACTCATTCAAAGATCAGTATTGTCGCCGAGCATATTGAATTTCGCCCTGATTTTAAAAAAGATTCCGGTGATCCCGCCTCCTTGCATAGTGGTATGGTTTCAGAGATTACAGGCGATGGGGATAGCGGCAAGCAAGAAATGATGTTTTAATAGTGGATTTGTTCAAGAACCTGTTCAACTTTTTGAAGTTTCTAAACAATTTTAGTGTGTTGTAGATGCCCAAAGCCGTTTTGCTACACTCATTGCAGACCTCCTATTTGCTGCTTCTTTGGGCATCTTTTTTGGAAATGCCGGCATCCGGCGCGGCTTTCATTTGGGATAAAAAATGTCATCGTCTCGTTGACGCGCGGGTGGTGACGACGTTCCTTTACTCTGATATTCTGTGGTTTGGCCGATTTTGTATCCTAATAAAAATTCAAATTCAAAGCCAAGATTCATATTAGTTACATCCGGATATTTTTTATTGATTGCTTCTATAAACGCCTGGTCCAAAGGAGTGTTGAGTTTGTAATCTATTAACAGTTCGGCGCGGAAAAACATGATACTGCTTAATGTAATATCAAAACCGCATCCCGCCTTAACAATCCATGTTGACCAATCCAGAGCGGAACCAAAACTATCATTTTTTTTAGCGTTAAACGCCGTGAAATCGCGGGCGAAATTCTGCGCCAGTCCAATGCTGCCATTTATTCCCAAAATTGGGAAAATTATTATATTTCTAACGTTAAACGGGTACTTAACATAAACCCCGAAACTTAAATTCGCGCCCGCCAACTGGTAATCTTCATTTATATTGGTAAATTCTTTTAATGTCTCATTGTGTGCGAAAGTTGTGGATGTGCCGTAAAAACTTATGTCGGCGATAATATATGTCGCGTCAAAAAATACCAGCCCGCCAAAATTGAATTGGTTGTATAACTGCCGCGCCGTAGACGCGTTTAATTCGGTTGACAGCGTGTCAAAATTAGCCCCAAGGGTGAGCCCGTAACCAGTACTGTAACTGAGCGAATATGCTGTTGATGATAATAAAATAAAAACGCTGATTAGAACCGCGGTCCTATACATTACAAGGTTCCTCCCAAAGAACTGTTGGATTTGTCAGGCGGTATCCGGTTCGTCACCTACGCAAATCCTGCGGTTTCCCCCGCCCTCATAGCCGTGAAATCACGGTGGTTTTAGCATTGTTTGTCCCGAAACCGGATTTTCGAACAAACTCTAATATCATTTTTTCGGCATAGATTCCGCGCGACTTTATTATTATTGGAAATTTACTGTACATGATATTCCGAGCAACGCCGGGTTGAGTGGACTTTCCTCTATGGGAATGCGTAAACTGGCGTTAATATATACCGGAGTATATGGAAAGTCCGGAACAGGCGTTTCCTTAAAATATAATGTTATCGCCTGATAGGTATCATCCCATTCCAGAATGATATTAGGATCGTCAACTGATTGCGCCGGATTAGGCACAAGCATTGTAGGGTCATACGGAGAATACATAGGGGAATATGTCAAAGATATTTCGCTTATCATGTTGGTCGTTGTTTTTCTTGGGTCTATGTCCACAGGATCGTAAATCGGCATGAGATACAACGGTTTTATGGGCTGTTTGTTGAAAGCCGTTATTTCACTTATAACCACATCGACACTGTATTCGCTGGCGGAGTAAACGGTTAATGGATAAGCAGAGGATGGTGTGGGGCTTTGAAACTCAACCGCTATCAACGGCTCCTCTTCGCGCAATTCCACCTCGCTGTAATCAATCTCCACCTTTTTTGTTGTGCCGTCTTTATACTCTATCTCAAGAAAGGCTGTCTGCGGATCGGCTTTTTTAGAAATGAGTATGTAGTAACCGCCGCGTATTTCCCCGCTACCATTATCCCACATAGGAAATTCGTTTGGCTTATCGTATGTATATTCCCTGAGCATCTTACCATTTGAATCGTCAAAAAATGTTTTATGGTCGGGATAATGTTTATCACGGTACTCTTTTTTTGAAAATAAGCGGAGGCTTTCGTTTGTTTCTCTAATCATTTTGAAATTCTGGTTGCTGTCATCAACGATACCGCTTATTACGGCAACCGTGTAAAAACCGGCGCTCATCCATTCTGTATCAAAATAAAGCGAGCCTATGGCTTGTGAGCCGGTAGCCGCCAGAGTCCCTATCTTGAAATCGCCAATACCGCCGTAAGTTCCAGATGGAACGCCAAATGTTCCGGCAAGGCTTTCATTCCATAACAATCCTTCAGGTATGCCGTTGTACACTTTTCCGCGCAGCACAATGTGCATGACATCATCAGAGGTGGTATAAACATATTTGATGCTTAAATCTTCCTGATTTATTCTGCTGCCGATGGTTCCGTACTCACTGTAGCGACTCTGCAGTATCGAAGAAGCGTAATCGTTGCTTACGGGCGGAAAGTACTGCGGCAGCAATACTCCCTCTACTGTATCGGCTATCAGCGCCGGAAGATTTCCCTTTTCACAACCTGTAACGGCAAAAATGGCCGCAAAAAAAATGTATATATATTTCATTTGATTGTTATTCATAATAAATTATCCTTTTTTATTATCGGTACTGGCGGATTTAATCTTTAAATCATAAAGAAGCATTCCAAGTAAAATTAAGCCACATTCAAAATAAGCGATGGTAAAACTGTAAATAGCGCCGTTCATGTAAAAATGACGGACAAGTACGGGGCATATAAGAATTATCGTCAGTGTCGAAATTATTAACGAAATAAGATATTGAATCCGGTTTTGCATCGCTACAAGCATAATTGCAAGTATATTGCAAATAAACGAAAATCCTGATGTCAGAAGAGTTGGCGGCAGAAGGTAATTGTATGACAGTATTTTTTCTCCGAATACAAGGCGCAGCGCAAAGTCCCCCCAGATAAACGATGAAAGCGTTATCAGTATCGTTATAAAAATTGCAAGAAACGTCATTCGGAATGCCATGCGTTTTATGACCGCATATTTTTTCTCGGCACAAAAGATGCTTATTTCTGGAAGAAATACCGACAAGGCCGGGCCTGCCAGAAAATTGAAAATATACATGACCAATGTTATCGAAGAAAAATAACCCAGCTCCTCGATTGTGTATATTTTCTCAATAATATAACGCGGAAAAAAAAGCATCAAACTAGTAACTAATCCACCCGCCACAAGCATAAAAGAAGGCGGAAATAATTTAGGAATATCATGTTTTATAACTTTCGGGTTAAAGCCTTCAAGGTTTACGGCGCGGTTAAAATCAATAAAAATAAAAACCAGCATATACGCCGCGCACATTGCCAGAACCGCCGCGTATAAATTAAAAAAATAAAGCGCGGCGCATAACAATAAAAAAGGCAATATGCCTTTCAGCGTGTTTGACAGGCATATTGTCTTGTAATAATACGATTTTTGAAGAACACAGGTATATACGCTGGATATTGATTCGAGTATTCTATACAGCATTAAAATAGCACTGCATACCATTATATCGCGTGAAAAAGAAGTGAATGGAAGCGTTATCAAAAAAATTAAAAATGCGGCAATGCTTGTACAAAAACGCGCCGCAATAAATGTTCCGTCACTGTGTTTTTTCTCTACATCACTTAACTGATAGTGGCCCATGCCAAATGAAGCAATCATTGCAAAAATATTTGTAAATGAAAATGAAAGCGTGTATATACCTGTATATTCCGCGCCTTTTATCCGCATGATGGCGATTGTAATTAAATATTGAAAAGCGCAGTACGCTATTGAGCCAAAACTGTTGTAAAAAATATTTCTATTAAACTGAGTATTTAGTTTATTCAGCAGTTTCAAAATCAATTAAATTTTTACTCAGGCTGATTTTTGCGCCTTATGATTTCAAAGCCGCAGTAAGGCACAAGCGCCGCCGGAATTTTAACCGTCCCGTCCGCCTGCTGGAAATTTTCGATGACCGCTATCATGGCGCGGGACACCGCGACGGCGGTGCCGTTCAACATATGGACGAATTTATTTTTTCCGTCCGCGTCCTTATACCGGATGTTAAGCCGACGCGCTTGATAGTCGGTACAGTTTGATGTCGAAGTAACTTCCCCATATTCACCGCCGTTTCTACCAGGCAGCCACGCTTCCAAATCCCATTTGCGGTAGGCGGGCGCTCCAAGGCTTCCGGCGCAGGTATCCACCACGCGGAAAGGTATTTCAAGACCGTTAAAAATTTCCTCCTCAATCTGCCGCAGTTCCTCGTGCAGCGCGTCCGATTGCTCAGGCAGGCAGTACACGAACATTTCCAGTTTTGTAAATTGATGGACACGGTACAGTCCCTTTGAAAACTGCCCTGCCGCGCCCGCCTCTCTGCGGAAACAGTGCGAAAGCCCCGCCATTCGTATGGGCAGTTTATCAGCCGGAATTATCGTGTCTGAATAGTAACCGCCCAGCGTTATTTCCGCCGTTCCAACAAGGCAGCCCGCCTCGTCTTCCAGCGCGTAAACGTTTGTTTCCGCACCGCGGGGATTGAAACCTATGCCCGACAGTATCTCGTCTTTGGCTATATCCGGCGTAATGAACGGCGTAAATCCCTTTTTTTGCAGAATATCGAGCGCATAACGCACTAAACCCAGTTCCAAAAAGACCCCTTCGTTCTTTAAATAGTAAAATTTCGCGCCCGAAACCTTAGTCGCCGTGTCAAAATCGATAATATCCAGCTCCTGACCGAGTGTAACGTGGTCAAGCGGCTGAAAATCGAACCTTTTGGGCTCGCCTACACGCTTAACCTCGACACAATCGCCGTCATCTTTACCGGCAGGCGCGTCAGGATGAGCCATATTCGGGATTTTTCGCGCCTCCGCCTCCATACCGGCTTCGGTTTGCTTTAGCTCGGCCTCTACCGCCGCTATCTCGTCCTTTATCTTTTTGCCTTCTTCGATGATGGCAGCCCGCCTGTCATTATCCAGTTTGCCCTTCATCGCGGCGGAATTACTGTTCCTGTCGCGCTGTAATCCCTGTAATTTTGTGGTAAGTTCAGTCCGGCGGCGGAACAATCGCGCAACCGCATCCGCGTCCGCGTCCATGAACCGGTTTTTTATGTTGGCTTTAACCGCGTCCAAATTATCGGCGATAAATTTGTAATCAAGCATAGCTTTATCATACCCATAAACTAACCACCGGACAAGACTACATTAACAAGGGAATAATATGGAGTTGTTCAAAGCGTAAGATTGAGTTATAAACTCAGGCGCGGCAAAAACCGATAATTAAGATAAGCAGGAGGCGAAATGGTTCGCAGTTTATGGACAGGCGCGTCCGGTATGATCGGGCAGCAGACAAATATTGACACGATTTCCAACAATTTAGCGAATGTCAATACATCAGGGTTTAAAAAAGTAAGGGCGGATTTTGAGGATTTGCTCTATCAAACTTTAAGAATCGCGGGTACGCCGGCGACAGAGGATACGGTAACTCCTGTCGGGATACAGATGGGACACGGCGTAAAAGTCGCCGCCACGCAAAGAATGTTCACTCAAGGGTCGCTGCAAAACACGGACAATGTTTACGATTTGGCCATACAGGGCGAGGGTTTTTTCAGAATACAAATGTATGACGGCTCTTACGCATATACGCGGGATGGCGCGTTCAAAGTTGACAGCGACGGGCGTCTTGTTACCAGCAACGGCTACTGGGTGCTTCCAGATATAATTATGCCAGAAAACTTTTTGCCGCAGACTATCAATGTTACAAAAACAGGCGCGGTTTCGGTAAAGGTTCCCAATCAAAACGATCCGGTTCCGGTAGGCCAGATAGAGTTGTACCGGTTTCCAAATCCTGTGGGGCTTACGGCGGTTGGCGAAAATCTTTTCAAGGTAACGCAGGCTTCAGGTGAGGCGATACCCGGAAGGCCGGGCTTCGAAGGTATGGGACAGACGATACATAAATTTCTTGAAATGTCTAATGTTTCCGTAGTGCGCGAGATGGTGGACTTGATAGTGGCGCAGCGCGCATACGAATTCAATTCGCGGACCATACAGACAAGCGATAATATGCTCGGCACGGCTACGGGTCTAAAGCGCTAGGCGGTGAATGATGACGGTAACAAGCGCGGCTGCGTTCCAACTCGATAACAGCAGGTATTCACTCGATTCCATCGCGGGCATAAACAACACGGCGCACGAACTTGAAAATGGCGGGGCGGCGGATTTCTCAGAATTATTAAAAGCTGAGGCCGCCAAGCCGGATGAGCAAGGAAACGCCGCGCCGTCTCCACGCGCAAAAAAAATCTTTGTCGATAAAAAGGACAAACTTTATGAGCAATGCGAGGCGCTTGAAACCTTTCTGTTAAAAACTTTGATTAACGGTATGCGTAAAACCGTTGACAAATCAGAATTCAGCAAGAGCGGCTTTGCGGGAGAAATGTACGAGGATATGCTGTACGACGAGTACGCGAAAGATTTCACGCGAAACGCTGACTTTGGCCTTGCGGAACTGGCCTACATTGAATTGAGCGGGCAGCGGGGCTTAAGCTGAAGCTTAGGCTTAAGTTTAACTCACTCCTCTATGTAGAGTTATCAAAAACTTCAGTTCTTGATAACTGTATTCGTCTAATTCGTGGACGCGGACGGGTGATTGACTCTTTTTCTTATTTTGTGGCAGAATATTTTTCATGAAAACGATTTTTATAAAACCGGCGGATGCGGAGCGGAAGTGGTTCATTATTGATGTTGAAGGCAAGACGCTGGGGCGCATAGCTGCAAAGGCGGCATCCATCGTGCGCGGAAAGGAAAAGGCGATATTCGCGCCTCATCATGAACTTGGTGATTATCTAATTCTGATAAACGCGGCGAAAATCACCGTAAGCGGACGGAAATATGAAGAAAAATTATATCACCATCACACGGGCTTTCCGGGCGGTTTAAAAACCAGCACATACAAAAGACTCGTGGAACGTCATCCTACTGCCCCGCTGGAAGCGGCGATACGCGGTATGTTGCCAAAAGGCCCGCTGGGCAGGAAAATATTCAATAACGTAAAAATTTACGCGGGGAGCGAACATCCGCACGCCGCGCAGAATCCTGAAAAAATTGATGTTTAATTGGATGGTGTTGTTTCAATACTTTTCATTTGAAACAATCACCCTATGGAAGCACTGATTTATGCGAGTGTGCATTCGTCAACGAAGTTGACACATTTGCGTAATGAAATGAGTTTGCTCCTTAGAGCAACGCTGAGGTGCCAGCTATGCTGGCGAGGCTTCAAGTTAATCAGCGTTGCCCTAGATATGGGAAACAGCGGGAGTTAGGCGTTGTTCCTAAGCCGCTTTCACCGGAAACGTATTCACGTTGACCGGATGTTGAACAGGCTCGATTATTGATTTTATCCAAAGAGGTATGTTGTGGTTAGGAATCTTGGTATTGGAACAGGTAGACGAAAAACATCTGTCGCCCGCGTTTATGTGCGCGAAGGCAGCGGAAAAGTTACTATCAACGGAAAAGTTTTGAACGAATACTTTCCGCAGGGCGAACACGTAAACATTGTGCGGTCTCCTCTGATGGTGGTTGCCGGTGAAAATAAATTTGATGTTCTCATCAATGTGTATGGCGGCGGCATAAACGGTCAGGCCGGCGCTTGCCGTCACGGACTTGCCCGCGCCTTGTGTCAGGTTGACGAAGCTAACGCCGCCAGCCTTCGCGGTAACGGGTTTTTGACCCGCGACAGTCGTATGGTTGAACGTAAAAAATACGGTCAGGCCGGCGCCCGCAGACGTTTCCAATTCTCTAAACG
>JAISZZ010000171.1 GCA_031284385.1 Treponema sp. | reverse complement strand
GCTAAAAGCCTTACAAAACTGCGTTTTTTAATGGAAGTTGTTCGGAAACTGAAGTTTCCAAACAACTCTATTTAAAAAGTTATTAGAAAAACAGTTGCTTTAAATTGTCTTTCAGTTGGTGCAAAAGACATTCCAATTTGCTTAATCGCAAATGGCAACATTAAAAAATTTTCCGCTGTTTTACACGATATTTACAAATCGAAAGAAATTCCGGAAATAGCGGAAAAAATTGCCGCAAAAAATTCGCCTTTGTTGGAGTGGTATCTCGTCTTTTTACCAGCAGGAGAATACTGAATATCGCTGGACGTCTCTTCCAAGAGTTTCCGAAGAAAAAGCCAAACGTCCTGACCATGTTATTCAAATATGTATAGACAATGAAATCTTGTTTTTATTGATTGAATCAAAAAATACGTTTTCAAGCTTGGAGGATAAGATAGACCGCAGGTTAAAAAGTTATATCTCGCTTCTTTTCAAAAGTCCTCCGACAGCATTCAGAAAAGGTAACGCTAACTGGGCTTTGTTTGAGGATAGTAAATTTTCGCCAGGAAAATTCAAAGCGTTTTCAGGAGGCGCTTTCTGCTTCAAGAACGAAGAAGAAATCAAAAAGGCAATGGAAACCAAAGAACTTGACTTTGTGCTTTCATTTCAATTTAAAGTTATTCCAAGTCCCACAATTTTACATATTTATGGCGGTAAACAATTCGGCTTCCTTGCCGAGATTATCAGCAGCCGCTCTGTCGAGTTTGGCAGAGAGCTTGAAGTTAAGATATACTGATTCCCGAACATCATCAATAGTTGTATTCATAAGTTTCGTAAATGGTGAAAGGCCGGTTTTCATGAATATTTTATGCAAATATAATTCTTTTGGCAGATCGTATGAATAATTACGTTTTCCGGCCACTGGCCGTCAAAAGTCAGCATCCATTTGACCTTACGGCAGTTTAACCTGTCAAGTTCCGAAAAGAATTCATCAAGACAGAATTTTTCTTTGGTATAGCGTCCTTTTGTACCGCCATAAGGAGGATCAAGAAAAACAAAATCACCATTCACAGCCTGAGATGTAAGTTGCCGGTAATCGCAATTATAAAATTCAATATTTTTGACGATAAAATGCCATTGAAAAATAATATCTCGTAAACTTTCAGGGTTAATCCCCGGCCTTGTCAGATGAAAAGAATTATTGAATTCACCTTTGTTGTTATACCGTATCAGTCCATTTACACACGTCCGTGTCAGAAAAAGAAAATCATGTTCATTTCTTGAATTATTAAAACTATCCCTGATTTCATAAAATACTTCATGGCCTTTTCTTTGTAATTTTTCCCAGTGCTGTTTATATTCTTTTGCAACATTTTCAGGCCTATTTCTTATCGCGTTCCATAGGTTTATCAATTCTGGGATTATATCGCCAGCAAATCCGCAGTTAGCGGTTCTAAAAGGCAGAATAGCGCGCCACCCAAAAAAGGCTCAAACTAGCGTTTGCTTTCGGGGAAGTATCGGGATAAATCTTTAGCTATGCTTTTCTTGCTTCCCGACCATTTAATTACAGGGGAAAATTTTTCTTGCGATTTCAACACTCTATCAGCAACTCCGTACTATCCTTAATATACTTGTTTATCCGCTTGATTGACAAGTCATAATAATCTTTATTATTTTCAAAACCCGTAATATGCATATTATATTTTAATCCCGATATTATTTCCGTCCCGGAACCTGAAAACGGAACGAGCAGACTACCCCCCCGTATTGCGGAAATCAAAATCAACCTGTCAACCAGCCGCTGCGGTTTTTGCGTTGGGTGATTACCAAACGCCAATTCTTCTTTTGCTTTATTGTTTGGTATATCCCAAACCGTTCTAAGTTGCTTTCCTTCTTCTTTCAGTTTGTCTGCCGGAAAGGATGTTTTTTTTACCGCTTCGTAATTAAAATAGTAGTCCCGTTTCCCCTCGCCGGTATGTACCCATAAAATTGTCTCATGGCTTGCGGTTAATCTCCGCCCTGACAGGTTTGGAAACGCATTACGCTTATACCAGACTATCTCGTTAATTATTTCTAAATCCAATAACTGACAGCACACATTGACAAAACCGGAATTATGATAGGTTGAATGAATCCAAATAGACCCGGTAGGTTTTACCAGCCTTTTTAGTTCTTTTAGCCATACAAAAGTAGAAGTGAAATTATCGTTTTTTGTCAATAAATCCCATGCCTCATTATTAAGGTTCCAACTGCCGCCAAAACCGGGCAGGCATTTTTTGCTGTCATAGTTCCATCTTTTTTCTGTTGCCGCACCATAAGGCGGGTCGCATATTGCCAAGTCGAAACTCTTATAGGGCAATTTTTCCATGCCCACTATTGCGTCGCCAAGAGTTAAATTTATTTTATCGGTCAGCATCTCGACATTTCTATTCCTTTTCGGCCTTATCGGTAGCATATCCGATATATGCTTCACAAACCAAATTTGCGGCTCTGTATGTAATATCATTCAATCCATACTCAAAAATTATTCTTTCGGCAGTAAGCTCAATATTTAGTTCGTTAATATCTATCGAAAAATAGGCGGCTATCCTCTTTGCCTGCTCAACGGTGGGAATTCGCTCTTTCCGTTCAAATTTTGACAGGAGGGTCATATCAATATTGGTCCCGACCGCTGCCATGTGCAGGGTCTCATTCCGGGATTGCCGTAGTCTTTTTAATTTAGTGCCAAAGTCCATAAAACAAATGTAGTAGACAAATTTTGTCTTGTCAATGGGTTTCTAAAATATCGTCATAAAAAGGGTGCCGCCCACCGTCTTTGGTAGGCGGCTTCGTAACCGCCTACGGCGGTGCGGTTTTTTTGCTCTTGTAACCAAGAAAGCGGCCGTGATGCCTAAAAATAAAACCTAGCCGAAAAAACGGATGCCTAATAACTAAAAATTTAGGCCAAATATAAAATACTCCCCAGTAAGGTGGGACAAATGAGGCTGGATAGGCTCGTGCCGGTAACCGGGTTGAACCGGAGTTATCTAGGGCAACGCTGATGCGCCAGCTATGCTGGCGAGGCCTCAAGTTAATCAGCGTTGCCCTAAATTAATTATTAGGCAATGCGGCGCCTTGTAATGTAAGGCTTATTCATTTATACTGCGATTTATATAAGTTGAGGTTTTCCAAAACTAGTTTTGGAAAAGATTCATTATTCTGGAGGATTTATGGATTTTGTTCAAAAAATGAAAGAAAAGGCCGTCAAACTGCAAAAAAGGCTTGTTTTGGCGGAAGGTCACGAGCCGCGTACTATTAAAGCCGCCCGTCTTCTTGTAGATGGCAAGCTGGCTTCCGCCGTTACGCTTGTCGGCGCTAAAAATGTGATAGAAGCAGCCGCTAATAAAGACGGAGTTAAACTTGACGGAATAACCATCGTTGATCCGGCATCCTCGCCCAATCTTACAAAGTACGCTAAAACTTACTACGATATGTTACGCGCAAAAGAGGAATCTAGCAAAGCAAAAGGCAAGATTATAGATAATCCGGTTACGGAGGATAAGGCAAAAAGCGAAATTCAACACTTCTTACGCTGGGGCGCGATGATGGTCAATCTGGGAGACGCGGATGCAATGGTTGCCGGCGCGGAGAGTTCCACTGCCGATGTACTGCGGGCTGGGCTTGCCATAATTGGCACGCAGAAAGGCTCTAAAACAGCATCCTCATGTTTTGTGATGACTATCCCCGACAAGAGTTGGGGTGTAGAGGGCGGATTGATATTCTCGGACTGCGCCGTGTTGCCGAATCCGACAGCCGAGCAAATGGCCGACATAGCGGAAAGCGCCGCGCAATCCTGCCGTGAATTCCTTGAGGTTGAGCCTGTCGTGGCTTTGATGTCTTTTTCGACAAAAGGTTCGGCGGCTCACGCGGATGTGGTTAAAGTTCAGCAGGCTACCGAGATTCTTAAAGGTAAAAACCCGAACTTCCTGTTTGACGGCGAATTGCAGGCTGATGCAGCGCTCGTGCCGGCTGTAACCGACAAAAAAGCGCCCGGCAGTCCGGTGCGCGGTAAGGTCAACACGCTTATATTCCCGAATCTTAGCGCCGGTAACATAGGCTATAAGCTCGTTCAGCGGCTTGGTAAGGCTGAAGCTTTTGGCCCGTTCCTGCAAGGTTTCGCAAAACCGATAAGCGACCTTTCACGCGGTTGCTCTGTCGATGACATCGTGGTAACCGCCGCAGTTACGCTGGCTAGGTGCAAATAGCGGAGGCAGAAAACGGAACGCCGCCTGTCATTATTGAGGGGCGGCATTGACTCGCTTTATGTATTCCGGCACATGGATGCTGTTTATGGGGATAGTGAGCCTTGTTAGCTGAGTAGCGCCGCTTATATTCGGCTTCACTACGTTCCCAAACGCCGGCGGTCTGGGTTTGGCTTGCATTTTTATTCGCAGTGGGGTCTAATACCTCAGTTAAATAATTTCCTTACAGAATGTGGACTAACCGCATAGCGGTTAGTCTTATAGTTTGCGCTACGCGCAAACTCAACCTCGTAAACAATGCAACGTTTACATGATACCCCGCCGCAAAGTTTGCGACTTTAGGGCGGGGAGGTTCATTCTGCAATATCTGGTTTAATATCCCGCCGCAAACTTGTTTGCGACTCTGCGGCGGGAATGTCCATTATCGCGCTGACATAATGGTGAGGTACAGCGCCGCAGCGAATTACACTGTGGCGCTTTGCCGGCAGGGCGACTCCTCCGGCGAGAGGTCAACGTTCTTCACGCGCTATAGCGTCTTTGAATCCAGCACTGCCTAGCTTTAGGGCAATCCCGCTAATTTCTTCGGCGCGTATATTACTGATTACTACACGGTACATATCGCCGAAAGGCTCCCACTGCGGACTGAGTCCCGCGGCTGACAGCCTGTCAAACACTTCCACCGCGTTTTTAGCCACCTTAAACGAACCTATTTGAATCCGGTAATACCTGCCGTTGATAAAAGGCCCACCCTTAATTTCCGCCGATGGATAACTTGGGTAAGAACGCGCGGATTGGGTTTGCACGGGAACGGCCGGAATCGCCTGCGCTATAGCGGAATTGGGCATAACCGGCGGGGCTGCGGAAGGTGCCGGCGGGCGCGCAACAGTCGGAACCGGCTGAAATGAGGCGACTGGCGGGGCGACACCTTGCGAGCGGCTTGGAGGCGGTGGAATCTGGCCGGTGGTCGTTGCGTTTGACGGCTGAGAACCGGTTACCGGGTGCTGGGAAATAATAGGCTGTTGCGGCGTGTACGGCGGCGGTGTAACCGAGCCGGAAGAAGCGCTCTGTGCAGGGACATTCGCGGGCGCTGACGGAGTGCTTGTCCGTGCCGCAGGCTGCGGAACGGTGCTTGTTCTTGTTTGTGGCGGCGCGATAGTGGTTGGTGTCGCAGCTTGATTAACGGACTGTGGCGGTGCCGTTAAGGCCGGTCTATTTACCGGCTCACGCGGTTCTATATTACTGCTCAACGGAGCGGAGGACGCATTGTTTGGCGGCATCCCGCCCGTGTCGCGGTTTGGCGAGGCGCGGTTCGCTGCGAAAGAATCAGACGCGGACGGTGTTCCCGCAGACGAAACTTCCGCGACGGGAGATACCACATCTGGGCCGGCCTGCGTCAATGAAGGTGACCCCGCCGGCTGAGTATTTGATGTGGAAAAATTCCTCGGCGCTAATTCCACTACGACTTGAGCCGTGCCGGTTTCAAGCATATTCAGTTTTTCCGCCGCCGCTTTGGAAACGTCAATAATACGGCTCTTTACGAATGGCCCTCTGTCATTTACACGCACAAGAACTTGTTCGCCGTTCAAAACATTGGTAACAACTAACATAGTGCCAAAAGGCAGATCCGGATGAGCGGCCGTAAACAGTTCAGGATTAAAAAGCTCGCCCGAAGCTGTCGGTCTGCCCTCAAATTCCGCGCCATACCATGAAGCTATTCCCTCCTGCCGGTACGCACCGCTAGGCGACTGCGCCTGTGCCGTGCAAAAAGCTGTTACAAAAAAACAGCTTACAAAAAACATGATTCCGTTCTTCATATCAAAAGCCCCCTACGGCAACGCTGATTGACTTGAATAAAATCAGTGTTGCCCATCTAACTACGCAAATACGGTATTAAAGCAGCGTTTATTTATGCGAAGCCGCATAAATAAACGCTCACTACATGAAGTATAAATCAATTTCAATTAAAATCTAAGAGAGGGATACCTACAGCGCACTTCACCTTATCTTTTTAGGGGAAGGTTCTTTCCCCTCATAATTCCAATGTCCCGCTTTTAGAATATATGTTCCAGCCTTAAAATCATTCATACGGTAATAATCGGAAAATTGATAGCGGAAACTATCGTACTGAACTAAAACGTTCTCGCCAATGGTTATGGCACCTAAATTATTTCCCATAAATGCCTGACTCCCTATAAAACGCACGGAAGCAGGTATTATGACGCTGTTCAGGTTGTTTGAATAGAACGCGCCCTCCCCTATGTATGTGGTTCCATCTGGAATGTTAATGTAATCCAAGTTTTTATTTCTGTAAGCAAATTTTCCTACGCCGGATTCCGCGTTAGTAACGATGGCGTACCCCTGAGATTTGCCTGCATCAGCAAACTTTCCGGCAGGTGGCGGGCCGCTTTCGCCTTTTTGTGCCGTCTCAACCGCCGCTACAGCGGGCGCATTTCCGCCGGTTGCAACTTTACCACCGTCCACTACTGTTACGGACTTGACACTGTTGCCGCTGTACGCCGCCACAGGAGAACTGGCTGGTCTACCACCTTCGGCAGAGTTCAAAACAGGTTTGTATACCCCGTCGTAACCTGTCAGCGGGTCGTAAAAATTGGCATACTGGCTAAGCTCTTTACTTGCGTTCAAATCTTTTTGCGATTTACTGTCAGATGCGACATAGTAAACCTTTACATCTTCTTTTACATTATTTGTAACGGAATTTTTTGTAACCATATATGAGGAACTAGGAACAGCGGCCATCCCGCCGCTCGTTACATTTTTTAGTATATTACTGTCAAATGCCGAATCCGCGATTACTTTTACGGATGACGGAATATTTATAACGCTGAGCTTGTTGCCCCGAAAAGCCTGTTCTCCAATAGTTTCAAGACCCTGCGGAAGAACTACGCCGGTGAGTCCCTTCAACTTAAAAGATGCGTTGTCAATTTTACGAACCGGAATGCCGTTAATAGCCGCGGGAATAATAATCGATTTCTCATTACCGCTATAACCGGTAATCACTAAAAATTTCTGGCCATCACGAATTTCAATACGAGTAACAAAAAGTTTATCGCTTTGCGCTGCTAATGAAACTGAAACTACGGCGGCAATCACAATAAAGAGCAAATATTTTTTAGACATATAATCCACCTTAAAAATAGGGTATCATTTAATTATCGGCATTTAATCCAAAAAGTTAAGTATTTAGTCGCGGGGGCGACATAAGCCGCTGTCGCAAGCTGCGCTTGCTTAGAAACTGTAAGGGCAACGCTGATTAACTTGAGGCCTCGCCAACTTCGTTGGCGCATCATCGTTGCCCTAAGGAGCAAGCTCATTTCATTGCGCAAATGTGTCAACTTCGTTGACATTCGCATTAAAGTAGCACCGATTGCGTCAACTACGTTGACGAATGCACACTCGCATAAATCAGTGCTTCCTAAGGAAATAACATGACCATTTGGTCATGTTATTTCCTTATTGCATAAGCAATTTATTGCTTAGCAATTTAATAAAATGCACAGCATTTTATTTTTTTACAGTTCGGAGTTTGTGCCGCAATGCTTACCACAAACTCCAAGCCGGTATTGGCGGGAGCAGCGGATTGGGGGGTGGCGGAAAAGCCGCAGGCTTTGGAGACAGGGGGGCGCGACGATAAAAGCGGCTATGTGCCGCAAAAGGTATGGAAACAGCGCCCCCCTCATGATGAATTAAT
>JAISZZ010000086.1 GCA_031284385.1 Treponema sp. | reverse complement strand
AGGCCGCGATATATCGTGTCCTCGCCCATAGACGCGCCGATAGTCTGCTGATTCGCTACTTCAAGTTCTACCGGCAGCGCCGCCGAGCGTAAAATCATCGCCAAGTTGTTGGATTCGTCCGCGCTAAAGCCCGTAAGCCGTCCAGAATCGCTGATTGCGCTCTGAATTGTGGCTTGGGAGCGTACTTTGTCATCCAAAACTGTAGCCAACTGTTTACCTATGTTCGCTGATGTAAGTTTGTAGAAAATATCCGCGCCTTCGTCATCAAGCTGAAAGGTAACTTCCGGCCTGCCGTCCAGATTGTCCCTCTCGGCACGGGCATCTTTAATATGATTTCCGTCCAATCCTATTTCTTTTTTGATTACGGTATAACCGGTAAACTCGTCGAGACCGTACCGGTCCTTTGTGTACACGCCGCGAACAACACAATCGCTTGGAATAACCGATGGATCGGTAAGATTTCCCTGCGCGTCAAATGCGCCGCCCGGATTAGCCTGATAATATCTGTTGAAAGCGTCCAGCGCCTCGTTGTCAACCATCTGGAATGTAAGACTGCCTTTGCCCATGATTATATCGTTTATACGTTCAGGATCAGCCGTGCCGGGAATTTCGACATAAATTTGATCTACGCCTTGCCGCCGTATCACTGGTTCGGTGAGTCCAAAACGGTCGATGCGGTTGTTAAGCACTTCAAGCGCCTGCGCTATCGCGCCGTTCCGTTCCTCTTCGTTAAGCGGATGCCCAAGCCTTTTTTCATAAGCGGCAAGATTTGCCTGCAAGACTATCGAAAGTCCTCCTGAAAGATCCAATCCAAGTTGAACCGCGTTTTTTTGCAGATTTTTCAATGCAAAAATTGTATTCCGGTAATGATCCTCAATGACGCTTTGCGCCTCGTTTCTGTCGGCGAAAACGCTAAGCGCAGCGGCGGCATCCCATTTTTCGGGTGCGGATGACTGTTCAATTTTGCTTATCTTTTTCGCTTCTTTAAGCAGAAAACCCAAATTTTCCGGTATATCTGAACCGGTACGCGCCGCGTCAATAATTAACTGAATATCTACTGCCGCCTTACGCGATGCGTAATTTTTTATCTGTTCCCGTGAGCCGAGCGCGATAATTTTATCCTGAGCGGGGACAAAAAAGTACCATCGCACGGTCGGAGCCAAAAATACGGCGCAAACCGCAATGGTCAACAGAATTATTAATAACCTGTAGCGTTTACTCATGATTAAGTCTCGCTTGAGTCCTTTTTGTTTTCGATAATTTCCTGCTTTTCTTCTTTCGCGACGCTTACGACGGAAGATACGGCGCTGCGGGAAAATTCGATTTTGACGTTATCGTCAACCTTTAACAACACTGAATTCTCTTTTATTGTAGCTATTGTTCCATGAATGCCGCCTATGGTAACGACTTTGTCGCCCTTTTTAAGCTCGCTCAGCATTTTTTGCGTTTCTTTCTGTTTTTTGTTCTGTGGGCGGATTATTAGGAAATAAAAAATAGCGATTATAATAATAAACGGTGCAAAAGAAAAAAGCTGTTCCATGCCGCTTGCGGGCGCTCCAGCCGCACCCTGAGGCGACCCCAAAAGCAGGGGTAAAGTAAATAGATTCATAGTGGACTTCCTTAAAATTAGACTATAGATATATTAACACGAAGCGAAGCGTCTGTACAAGTGGTGTCCGCCTGAAAAACCGTTTCCACCCATTAGGGCAACGCTGATTAACTTGAGGCCTCGCCAGCTATGCTGGCGCCTCGCCAGCATAGCTGGCGCATCAGCGTTGCCCTAAGGAGCAAGCTTATTTCATTACGCAAATGTGTCAACTTCGTTGACATTCGCATTAAAGTAGCACCAATTGCGTCAACTATGTTGACGAATGCGTACTCGCATAAATCGGCCCTTCATTAGGGCAATGCTGATTAAATGATGCCCCTGACTGGGGGGTGGCGGAATACCGCATAAGCCCGCAAGCGGGCGGCGCGGGATGTAGACAGGGGGGCGCGACAGGCAGGCGGCTATATGCCTGTAACAGCATGGAAATAGCGCCCCCCTCATTAATAAATCAGTGCTTCCTTAAGCCTTTTAAACCGCAAGACTGTTCGACAGCCGGGTTGTCGAACAAGTCTAATACTTGCCTGTCAGGGTTAAATTAAAGCTCCGCCCGGACTGTGGAAAATACTGGCTGCTTTCATAAAGCTCGTCAAACAGATTGTATACCGAGAATGACAAGGAAACATAATTCGCAAAATCAGCGGAAAATTTAATGTTGGTAAGTGTGTAGTCTGGAAGCGACGTTCTTGTTGTTGTTATTTTAGCACCCTGTATTCTGGAACCGGAAAACTCAAAGCTCGGTGTTATAGAAACGTTATGTATGGCTCTGCCTGCCAGAACTGTTTCAAACGGCTTTATGACCGCATAGCCGTTTGCCGTAAATTCGGGGATACCGGAAATCTGCGTATAACCCTGCTCGCTCGATATAATTTCAGACTTTGTATAACCCAACGCGCCGCCTAGACTTACAAAACGTGAAATATACATTTCTGTTCCAAATTCAAAACCATAAAACGCCGTTTCATCAATGTTTTGAAATTGTGTCGTCTTGAGCGTATCGTCTATGGAAACATTAGTAATTCTGTCAAAAGCATAAGTGTAGAAAACAGATGATGTTATGTTTATTTTTTCGATGAAATAACCTTTGTAGCCAAGCTCAAAGTGATTTGCGTATTCCGCCGTTAAATCAGGGTTTGGCAAATTAAGGCCAGTGCCCAGGCTGCTGAATTTTTCTTTCAGCGTGGGATAACGGTTTTTTAGCGCCCATGTAAGGTGAAGTTCATGGCCGGCGCTAAGGTCATAGAAGGCTCCAATCTGCGCCGCGGGCGCGGCTTGGGTTTCAGGCGAATTTACCGTAGTAACTTTGTCGCCGTCAGAATTCCACTGTTCCATATTAACCGGTACATAAATATTCATGCCAAAACCGCCCGTCAACGTAAGCGGCTTAGCGGGTTTTACCGTGTATTCCGCGCCCGCAAAAATCAAATTTTCACTTACATCGGCGTTTTGTATAAATGTATCGGTTCCGTATGCCTTATCAAAACCTTTATGGCTGAATTGTTTAAAATCAAAATTGCCAGCTATTTTACTCCAACTATTGATGTTATAAGCGCCCTGAAGGTTAGTTCCAACAGTATAATCATCGTAATCAGAAGTATCGGCTTCGCCTACAAGCCATGCCTTATACGCCGTATCGCCGCTTGCCCTGCCGCCGAAAAAGGGATAAGGGTGAAGCCTGTTGTCATACTTATCAAAAAATCCCATAGCATGGATAAAAAAGTTTTCAGTTGTCCATTCCCCGTTTAGGCTCACCGTATGCCGTCTAACATAAGGCCATTCCCAAACTGAATAATTTGTACTATTCACATTTGGCGGCGACAAACCTTTGTCAGAATCCGAATAGGAATAGCTTGCCCACACATCAATATCTTCGGTTGGAGTAAACCCCAAAAGAGCACTCACTTTCATATCGCTTGATTTTGACCAAACCCTATCGCCTTTTTTCTGCGGATTTCCGCCCTCACCGGGTTCCAGATCATCGGAAGGTTCAAAACTTTCCGGTAAACGCCAGTGGTCAACGTCGCGCCAAGTAAAAGAAGCCTTGGCGTAAAACAAATCGAGCTTGGTCCCCGCGCTGAATGTTTGCAGGTTTCCCGCGTACAACAAAGCACTGTCTATGTCCAATGATGATTTTAGGGATGCCTCAAAAAGTTTTTTGGGTTTTGCCGTTCTCATAACGATGACACCGCCCATATTGTTGGAACCAAGCATCATTGAACTGTATCCTTTGTTGATACTTATGCTTTCTATGTCGGTGGTTAAAAAACGGGAATAGTCAATTTGCGCCCCGTAAGGGTCGCCCCACGGAACGCCATCAAGATATACAGGAACAGTTGCCTGTCCAAACCCGCGCATCGTGAAACCAGATTCATTCCTCGCGCCTCCTGCGTCCAGCGGTACAACGCCGGGTACCCAGCGAATCGCGTCTATAAGGTCGCTGTCGCCGCGTCTATCCATCTGTTCCCGCGTGATAAATTCGGTAGTTTCCTTATCCTCGCTCAGCTCTACCGGCGGTAGTTGAACGCTATCCATGTCGTCACCGGACAACTCTTGTCCGTAGGCCAACACTGCCGCGAATAACGCGGCGGCAAAAGCAATTTTTTTGATTAGCCGCATCTAAATCCTCCTATGGAATTGTTTTTTAATACAATACCATGATGCGAATGGTTTATCAATACAAATCCATGTATTCACAAAAAAAATTCGTTCCGGTACACTGCTTTTTGTTATGAAAATGCATGGAGGCGCTTATGTGGGAATTGTATGACGAATTGATTGAGGCTATACCGGCGGAACAATGTGTGGACAAGGCTATAACGGGCCGGTATTGGACATTTGTCCGCGCTGGCGGAGGT
>JAISZZ010000076.1 GCA_031284385.1 Treponema sp. | reverse complement strand
GACAGCGGCGCGGGTTATCCGCCATGTACAGCCGAGTCGGTAATCAAAATACTTGACCACTACAAGGTTGATATTTCCGGCAAAAATGTGGTTGTTCTTGGCCGAAGCACGGTAATCGGTAAACCGGTTTCTATGTTGTTGTTGAAAAAGAACGGCACGGTAACAGTCTGCCACTCCAAGACGCGGGATTTACCAAGTAAAGTTCAAGCCGCCGACATAGTAGTGGTTGCTATGGGACGTGCATGGAGCGTTGGCAAGGAATGTTTCAAGGCCGGTCAATACGTGATTGATGTCGGCGTAAACGCAAAGCCAAACGGCGAAAAAGGTACTTGCGGCGATGTTAAAACCGAAGAAGTCGAGCCGATTGTCGCCGGTATCAGTCCTGTACCAGGCGGCGTGGGTTCGGTAACGAGCGCCAACCTAGTAAGCCATGTAATAGCCGCCGCTTCAAAATAGAGATGTGGAGCGAAACGCGCAAAAAGCCCGCGAATATGGTTGTGTGAATTTATCCAAAATTCATATTGCCATTCATTAGCGGACTAAGGAACTGTAAAAAAATAAAATGCTGTGCATTTTATTAAATTGCTAAGCAATAAATTGCTTATGCAATAAGGAAATAACATGACCAAATGGTCATGTTATTTCCTTACAGTTCCTAAGCCTCGCCATTTTCCACGAAACATTTGCGACATTCCATCCGGTAAGAATGAAGGTGCCGGAAACGAGCAGGCTCTCTTAGAAAAGTCCGTAATAGTCCCACCCTTTTCCGTGGCAAAAGTCTTGCTAACAGGAACGAAGCAGGCTTGGGGATAGTTCGGTATTGATGTAAGGGGATGCCGCCGTAAGTATGATTTCGAGGGTGGGTATCGGAAATGCTCGTATCCCCTGATTTTAGGGCGGCTGTTTTCTAGGGAAGCGCTGATTTATGCGGACGGCGCTCTTCGAACCTACAGCAGGGTCAACAACCCGCTGGACGGCATAGAAAAAATCATGAGCGGTAATTTTTGTCATCAGAAAAATATATGTTTGTACGCAGGTCTATCGTCAAAGTAAGACCATCCACGCTTACTGCCAGCATGGATGCCGCGAGAGCCGGAATGAACCTATCATAAACCGCGTTTTTTATATATGCTGAAACAATGGTATTGAAATTCACTTTTAGAAAAACGTTAGCGCTGGACGGTGGTTTTAGTAACTGGCGCGAAAATCCGTTTTTTTTAGCGGAATCTGTCCGAAATTTGAAGTTTTCAGGCGGCGCTGTTTTAATGTTATGCGTATTTTCCGCATCCTGTGCCACTCAAAAACCGCTGGCGTTCATCGAAGCGCGGGATATACGCGCTTCAGACAGCATTGTCATTCATAACATAGACGATTTTGAAAACATCATTAAAAAAAATAAAATAGATACAGTGTTTTATACGGATGAATATTTTATTGTGCAGATAAATTCTGTTCTTTATTCACATATATCGCGTGGTTACAAAAGTTTCCGCGAGTACCGCGAAGGAAAGTTGGAAAAACCTGAGCGCTGGGCTATTTTCAAACAGGGTTATTCAGATTAAAATTTAGACGGCATATATTATGAAATATTTTCAAAAAATAACTAAAAGATTACCTTTTTTACTCAGTGCGGTTATAAGTTTCGGTTTAGTTTTTTGTTATTACTCATCAAATTTTCTGCATGAATCCATAAATTCTATACTGTATATAATTCTGTTTTTTCTGACAATCGTATCCGTGGTGCTGAGTTTTATCAACGACAAAAGGGTTGAGACTCTGACAAAAAAAGCGGAAGCGGCCAGCAAGTCGAAAAGCGATTTTCTTGCCAATATGAGTCATGAAATAAGAACGCCGATGAATGCAATAATCGGGCTTTCGGAACTAATGCCTGTAGAAAATCTTAACAGCCTTCAAAAAAATTATCTGCATGACATAAAAACCACGTCCAAGGCGCTGCTCGGAATAATAAATAATATTTTGGATTTTTCAAAAATTGAAGCCGGCAAGATGGAAATTGTGCCGGTACATTTTAGTTTGACAGATTTATATAACGAAATTATTTCAATGTGTGGATTCATCGCGTCAAGCAAGGCAATTGAATTTAAGTCGTCAAAAGACAGCAGGCTGCCCGATATTGTGTACGGTGATGAAATTCGCATACGCCAAATATTTACTAACGTAATAAACAATGCGATAAAATATACGCGCATAGGTTATGTTGATTTTAGGCTGAAAAAAGAAACCGGCGCGGATGGCGGCGAATACATAACAGCGATGATTGAAGACAGCGGAATAGGAATAAGCAAAGACGATATGCCAAAATTGTTCGGAACATTTCAACGGCTCAACACTAATAAAAATAGGCGAATATCGGGTACGGGGCTGGGACTTTCAATAACAAAACAACTTTTAGATTTACTTGGCGGGACTATCAGTGTTGAAAGCGAGTACAAGAAAGGTTCTACTTTCACCATACGCATACCGCTGGCAGAAGGCGATCCGCTTAAAATCGATAAAGAAGCTGATGTTTCAAATTTTGTTACGGCGCTGGAAGGCGCGGATGTAAAAATACTGACGGCTGACGATAATTCGATAAATTTAACGGTAATACAGGGATACCTTGCGGCGCATAATTTAACGACAGAAACCTGCGAAAACGGCAAACAGGCGCTGAATAAAATTATGAACAAAAAGTATGATATTGTTTTTCTTGATCACATGATGCCGGAGATGGACGGAATCGAAACGTGCCGTCAGGTTCGTATGCTTGACGATGAGTATTATAAAAAACTCCCGTTGATAGCGCTGACCGCAAACGCCGTTTCCGGAGCGCGCGAGCTTTTTCTTGAATCCGGCATGAATGATTTTATATCAAAACCCATTGACGCGGATCAGTTAAATAATGTTCTCGCTAAATTTTTGCCGCCAGAAAAACTAACAATGACCGTTAAGACCGTTGTCACGCCGGAATTAAAACACGCCCATAAAACCGATAACGAAATTCTTTGGAGCGATGAAGACAGGGGGATATTTAGGGAACTAAGCGCAATCGAAGGACTTGATACGCAAGAAGGCGCGGCTCACGTAGGCAATCACGCGACGGATTATTTCAAAGTGCTGCGGCAATTTATAAACGATGCTGTTGAAAATATCGAAAAAGTAAAAGCGGATTTGCAAAACGAAGATTGGCAGGATTATTTAATACGTGTTCATGCTTACAAAGGAGTAATGGCGATAATCGGCATGAAAAAATTGGCGGAATGGGCAATGCATCTGGAAACGGCATCAAGAAACATTGTTGAAGTGAATAAAAATCCTAAAAACACAAACGCCGCTGCCACTGTTGAAAAAGATTTAAACCTTTGCAAATCGGATACTCTGCCATTTTGCAGCGCAATTCTGTCACTGCACGATGCCATTGCAAAAACATCCCTGACAGAAAAAAAACATATTGAAAAAACAAAAATAGATGCCGGTGTGCTTAAAGAAAAACTGGATGATTTTTTATTAGCCTGCCAGTCGTTCAGAGCAAAAGATGCAGGCATTATTTCAGCCGAACTCGAAAAATATACATTCAATGAAAAGGTTGACACCGGAATTGCGGCAATCTGCAAATTGACCGCATCTTTCCGATTTTCCGATGCCGCGGCAAAAATTAAAACCCTGCAAGCAAGCCTACCTGGTACATGAACCCCCGCAAACGCCGTCCGCTCAACCTAAACGCCAACATCCCGATGTCCTGCGGGATAGCGCCGCGCCCCGTCGTAACTCTATAATGGTAATTATTCCGTTGAACCGGAGCCAACGGTATCGCCGGACGACGTGTCAGGGGCATCTTCCGGCGCGGCGGCATCTGAGCCCCTCGCTAGTCCAAGGTATTTATATAGCGTGTATTTTGAAATACCGAGAAATTTGCAAGCCTCGTCTCCGGCGCGAGTTATCAGAAAAAAACCTTTACTGTCAAGAAAACGAATCACTTCGATTCTGTCCTCTTTGGTCATTTCAGAGGCACGCTTATCAACAATAATCCTGCTCTGTTTGATAAAATATTCAAATAATTCTTCGACATTGTTGGCGAACACTTCTTCCACATTCCTGTCCGGCGGAATCATCGCAATTTCTCCAAGAGTCTCCCGAATTTCTACCATCCGCGTTATATCTGTATTGATACAGAGCGAGCCGATAACGCAGCCTTCTTCGTTTCTGAAATAGAGTGTGGATGACCTAAGCATACGGCCATCGGTGGTTTTGTTGAAATAATTATAAATGTCGCCGTTAGTATTTGGCGGATTACGCAAAACCTCAAGCCCAAGATTCGTGCCGCCGTCACCCACTTTGCGTCCGGTAACATGACTGTTTTCTATCGCCACGATAGTATGACGGTAATCTTTTGATAAATCGTGCAAGACGATTTCAGTGTTACGGCCAAATTGAGCGGCCAACATCTGTACCAAGCGTTTTAGATTGGGTAATTCGTCATCAATGCTATGCATGAAAACCCCTGTTCATTTCCGCGACCCACTCAAGCCGTCCGGTGGAAGCCATAGAATAATTGTATACATAAAAAGTCTCGCATCCTTCGTCTCTGGCGCTTTTCATAGCATTCAAAAAAGAAGCCTTATTTGGGGATGTATTCGGAAAAAGAGTGTTCACCATTCCGACCGGCGTTTTACTGTCAAAAAGGCGTATAGTATTTCGCGCCAATTCATACGTTTCTCCGGGTGCGTATACAAGCGGCATAAGGCGATCGGCCAAACCCGCAGTGGCGGTAAAATTCATGCCTTCAATATAAACATGGTTAATGTCAAAGGGTAAAGCGCTCGGTATAAGGCGAAATTCAACATTGGCTTTATGGATTTCCGCCGAAATCTCGGCGATAAAACCTGCCACAATGAGCTGCCGCGCCCTTTGATAATCAAAAATCTCCGGCATTTCCAACATCAACATCATTGTTTGAGAGTCGCCGTTTCCATGTATAAGGGTTTCAGTGTTGGCAAGCCTCGTCAGAAGTTTTTTCAGTTTTTCCCGCAGTGCAGGCGGATCAAGACCTCGTATCAGACGCGCCGACTCCTCCATACATTGTGGGCAAAAGCAGAGCGACCATAGCCACCGCAACGCCGGAGTCATCGCGATGTTGGCAATTTCATGATGAGCGCCATGCTGTGCCGGCTGCAAGGTAATCGCCTCCATTATCAAACTGTCTGGCGAAAACTGTCCGCAGATATCCGTTACCAGCGCGCGCGCATAACATCGTGTTTCAGGATG
>JAISZZ010000055.1 GCA_031284385.1 Treponema sp. | reverse complement strand
GGTACATATAGACGTGATGGACGGCAATTTTGTGCCGCCCATCACGTTTGGTGTCAAGATGGTGGAGGATTTGCGGGGCAGGAGCGCGCTGCCGTTTGACGTACACCTTATGACGCGCAGCCCCGAAAATCAGCTTGCCCCGTTTGCCTTGGCTGGAGCGGATTATATAACTTTCCATATCGAGGCGGCCGTTCACGCTCATCTTATCATTCAAACTATACACAAGCTTGGGAAAAAAGCCGGTGTCAGCATCGTTCCCTCCACACCCGCCTCTACCCTTTCCTGTTTGCTGCCGTTCATAGACCTTGTTCTTGTTATGACCGTAAATCCTGGATATGGCGGGCAAACTTGTATTACAGAATGTTTTACAAAAGTCGAGGAATTGAATCGGTGGCGTGTTGAACGCGGCCTTGATTTTTTAGTGTCTGTTGACGGCGGCATCAATGAAAGTACGGCAAAAACGGCTGTTACAGCCGGCGCGGATGTTCTTGTCGCCGGTTCCACATTTTTCAACGCCGTTGATAAACCGACGCTTGTAAAAAAATTGCGCCGGTAAGACTGATATGGCAGTTTTGCAAAATTTTGTTGTGTTTGAAGGCGTAGACGGCAGCGGCACAAGCACTCAGCTTGACATACTAAAACGGCGTTTTGATCAAAAAAGCGGCCAAGGACAAATGCTGCCGCCGGTATTGTTTACGTTTGAGCCTACGGACGGAGTTGTCGGGCAGCTTTTACGCCGCGCGTTGCGCGGCGAGGTAAAATTACTCGGCGAAACAATGGCGCGTCTCTTTTCGGCTGACCGCGCCGAACATTTGCGAGGCGCCGGCGGTATTGAAACCTCCGCAATGAACGGCGCTCTTGTCGTATGCGACCGTTACGCGCTCTCGTCGCGTGTTTATCAGGGGCTGGAATGCGGCGATGAGTTGCCGGCCATGCTCAACAAAAACTTCCCCTCGCCGGAAATGCTCTTGTTTTTTGATATTGACCCGAATATTTCACAAAAACGCCTTGAAACCCGCGCTCAAAAGGATATTTACGAAAAGCCTGACTTCCAAATCCGAGTCCGCGAGCGTTATCTCAGCCTGCTGGATTCCTGCCGCGCCTGCGGCAGCCGCGTAGCTGTCATAGATGCTTCCGCCGGAATAGCTGACGTGGCGCGGACTGTTTGGCAAAATATCTGTTTATTGCCGATAATGAAAGGGTGTACATTCCAATAAAACACAAAAATTCCGATAAATGTCTTAAAAACGCGCTTATAGCCTGCTGCGCCCTCGTTCTGCTGGTTACAAGTTCCGCGCCGCTCGACGGGTATATAGTCCGTTACAAAGAGCAGTTTTACCGCCTATACCACCTGCACCACATTCAGTACCCCGATGACACGATGGAAAATATTTATTGGCTGGAAAAGGCGCTGGCCGCCGATTTCTGCAACCCGCTGTACGCCGAGGCACTGATAGAGAATCCCGCGCAGTGGGAAAAGTACCGCTATCTTTTTATGATGCACATCAATCTTAAACTTATTGAGCAGTACATATTTTTGGGCAACAAGTGGAATAAGCGCAACGCCTACTTTTACAATGCGCCGTGGAAGGAACAGAACCTTGACAGTCTTAAAACTGCCGAAACTTGTTACCGTACCGCGCTTTACTACTGGAACGGCGCAAAAGAATGGGCGGAAAAGGCGCTGGACGGGCGTTTCCGTTTTATCAACCTGCAGCGTGTCCAATTCTGGGAGGATGAGGCTGTCCGCATGGAAGCTGGCAGTCTTGATTACGAAAAAACGCTGAACCGCGAACTCGCTATGATCGAAAAAATCCGCAGTGAATTCGAAGCAATGAATGAAGAAACTTACTAAGGAATTGTGCAGAAATAACATACCTAAGGCAACGCTGATTAACTTGAAGCCTCGCCAACTTCGTTGGCGCATCATCGTTGCCCTAAGGAGCAAGCTCATTTCATTGCGCAAATGTGTCAACAAAGTTGACATTCGTATTAAAGTAGCACTGATTTATGCGCACTCGCATAAATCAGTGCTTCCCTAGTGTTCTATCTTATTCATTTGATATAATAGAGTTGTTCAAAAACTTCAGGTTTTGAACAACTTCTGCTAAAAAACAGCAAAATGCCGTGCATTTTGCAAGACTTGGGAGACAACCCATAAGGTTGTCGAACAAGTCCAATAGTTTCCCCGCGAGCCTTTCGTATTTTGGCGAGAATTACATCGGATCTAAAAGAATTAAAACAAAGAAAACCAAAGACCAACATTTGGAAATACGCAGTCCGTCTCGGCGGAACTACTTCCGATAAAATTGTATTTAAGCACCCCGCAACTTTCCCGGAAAAACTGGCACAAGATCATATATTATCGTGGAGCAACGAAGGCGATTTAGTTTTTGATCCTATGTGCGGTTCGGGAATTACCTGTAAAATGGCTTTTTTGTCTAACCGAAAATATCTCGGCGTAGATATTTCTGAAGAATACATTCATATTGCAAAGACAAGGCTAAAAGAGGCGCAAATGGAAAGACCGCCAGAATGGTTTTTTGTTTCAGATAAAAAATCACCGGTTTATGTCGAGAAGGCTCAAATTGGATCCGGCGTGATTATTTTCACATCGCTCCGCCTCGTCAATGTCGTAAGCGAGCGCCAGCGTAACCACGTCCGCTTCTAACCCATCGATCACGCCCGCGCCTGCCCGCCGGAACCGGCGTGGGACTGTCGCGCAG
>JAISZZ010000049.1 GCA_031284385.1 Treponema sp. | reverse complement strand
TGTATCCCAACAGGCATTTTTCGCAGTCCCGCAGTCTGAATCGCTGTCTTGTCCATCTATCCAGTTTAATACTGAAAACTAAATTTGACCATATTCACCCGCCGCCACAGATGCGCCATCACAGATGCGCAAAGGTGGAATATATTTTGAATTTACGCTACTCTGTAAACCACGCGGGGCATGATGGATAAAATACTTATACTGGATTTTGGCAGCCAAACTACGGCTTTAATCGGGCGGCGGATACGCGAAATGGGCGTTTATGCCGAAATTATAGGCGGCGATAGCACAATTACGGATGATATGCTTAAAGAAACGCGCGGTATCGTGCTCTCAGGCTCTCCTGAATCTGTATACGGCGCGGGGCTTGCGCCAGACAAACGTATTTATGAATGCGGTATTCCGCTTTTGGGCATCTGCTACGGATTGCAGCGAATGACGCAGGATAACGGCGGAATTGTAAACACCTTGCCAAAACGCGAATATGGCGGCGTTGGCGTGCAAATCCGGCGGCCAGATACCGTTCCATCACATATAGCGCCTTTTTTGAACGCTTTTTGCGGCGATTTTACGGCATGGATGAGTCATGGCGACACATTGACATCGCTCGCGCCCGGTTTTATAGAGTATGGAACGAGCGTAACAGGTTTTCCAGCGGTAATTGCGCATGAAAGTAAGAAATGGTTTGGCGTTCAATTTCATCCTGAAGTGACCCATACGGAACGCGGCGCGGAAATCCTTACCGCCTTCGCGTTTGATATTTGCGGATGTGCCAAAAACTGGACAATGGAGGGCTACCTTGCGGAATTAAAGCAGGAATTGCGCCGGCGTGCGGGCGATAGCCATGTCTTGCTCTTAATCTCAGGCGGTGTAGATTCTACTGTGACCGGAGCGTTGCTGCTTGAAGCGCTCGATCCGGAACGTTTGCATTTTATGTACATGGATACCGGCCTCATGCGTAAAAACGAAACAGAACTGGTAAAGACCAACCTTGAAAAGCTAGGAGCGCGTCATTTACATATTATTAATTGCGCGGATGATTTTTTTACGGTGCTGGCCGGACTTAGCGCGCCGGAAGACAAACGGAAGGCCATAGGCGATATGTTTATAACCATACAGGAACGCGAAGTTACGCGGTTAGGACTGCCGGATTCATACCTTTTGGCGCAGGGAACGCTGTACACGGATCTTGTAGAAAGTGGCAAAGGTGTAGGAAATAACGCTCATCTTATAAAAAGCCACCATAATGTAGGTAGTCCCCTAGTTGAGGCTAAACGGAAGGCTGGAAAAATTATAGAACCGCTTGATAAACTTTACAAAGACGAAGTACGCGCCATTGGCCGGTTGCTCCGGCTTGATGCGGAACTGGTAGGGCGGCATCCTTTTCCCGGTCCGGGACTAGCCGTGCGAATTCTGGGCGAAGTTACCCGCGAAAAATGCGAACTTCTGCGGGAAGCGGACTATATTTTTATAAATGAATTACGCAAACGGCGCGTGGCGGATGGCCGCCGGACACTTTACGACGACATCTGGCAGGCTTTCGCCGTTTTGCTGCCGGCTCGTTCTGTCGGTGTCGCAGGCGATGCGCGGAAGTATGGGGCGGTTGTAGCGCTACGCGCCGTAACAAGCGTGGACGGCATGACGGCGGATGTTTACCCGTTTCAGCCGAAAGATATAATCGAAATATCGACGCTGATAACGAACAGCATCGCGGGCATAGGACGGGTAGTTTACGACATTTCCAGCAAGCCGCCTGCCACGATTGAATGGGAATGAGTATGTGCCGTAATTTTTTCCCGGTACGCGCATTGACAAAAGACACTCAAATTGATGTATCATTGATTTGCCTGACAGTTGTCAGTGTGATAACCGTGCGTCAAAATGTTGTCTTGCGATTCGCAAAACTCTTTTTTGTTAAAGAAATTTGGCATTGTTGCCGATAAGCGCCAGATTATGAATACATCAGGGAAAACTTGGTAAGGATGTGATGAAATCAAGTAAGATTTATAAACAAACAGCAGGAAAAATCTTTAATTACGGAAAAAAATTTTGGCGCGGGAAACAAAAACTGAATGCCATAATAGAAAATCCAAAGATAATTTTATACGCTTGCGCGGGCATATTCTTTTTGTTGTCCGTTATTTTCAGTTTCTCCATAGCCGAATCCTTGTTCGGACAGTCGGGTAAAAATTCGTTTCCCGGCAATTTTTTTGTTGATTCTTACGGCATCCTGTCGTTCATAATTCCCGCATACCTTGTATGCGCCGCTCTAATCCTGATTGATAAAAGCTACAAACCTTCCCGTATTTTTATTTTGTCCTGCATAATATTCCCGTTTTTGACGCTGGCAACCGGATTTTCTATTCTGCGCGACTATAATTATTTTTCGGGAAAAATAAAATTCTTTTCCGCCATTGGAAGGCACGGGTTCAGCTTTTTTACCGTTTCCATTACCGCTTTGGAAGGCGCCGTCATTTATTGGCTTTCATGCGTATTCTTCCCCGCGCCGCCTGTCAGACGGCCTCGCGCCGCCGGCGTTCACCATCCTTCAAATCATCCGGCAGCCACATTTAAGCAGGAGTTAAAAATGCTTTACGACCCGATTCGCGGCGAAAATATGAATATTGTGCGGGAAGTTTACACTAACGCCTTCAAAGAGCTGCAAAATTTGAAACCCACTAACTTTGACGCGATAGATGCCGTAATCGAAAATCTTGAGCCGAATTTGGATGTGCTTAACGCCAAATTGAAGACTCTCAACGCTGATATAACTGAATTGGATGCAAAACTCGACAAACTGGATACTAATTTAGACACGCTTAAAACAGAATTATCTTCGATAGAAACCGAACCGGACACGGCACTTGCCGCGGCAAGTGCCGCCGCACCTGCCAGAGTTATCGAGGTTGTTACTCATTTTGAAGAAACCGAATCTATCACGGAATTTGGTGATTTTAACGAGATACCGGAATTCGAAACGGTTGATGATCTTGAAAAAATAATCGGGATGGTTGAGGCCGAAGCCGCCATAAAAACCGACGAGGCCATTAACAATAAAAATCGCAAGTATCCAACTCAAACCGCGGCGGAGACGGAAAAGGAAATCCGCGTCGGTACGCGGCACAAGCCTCACCCAAATCCGCAAACCGGAAACAGGACTGTCAGGGAAGGATACAGCGTACCTGTTGATGGCGTATTAAAAGAGTATACGGACGATAAATACTGGATAATAGACGATGCGACTTACGAGGCCGCCTCCATATTGAAAGAGACGCTCAGAGAATTCAATATTCAGGCCGAAGTTACCGGAATTCGCAAGGGGCCGGTAATTACAATGTTTGAAATACTTCCGTCCCCGGGCGTAAAACTTTCGAAAATCGTTAATTTGCAGGATAACATCGCGTTGCGGCTCGCGGCTTCTTCAGTGCGGATTGTCGCGCCCATACCCGGAAAACACGCCGTCGGCATAGAGATACCGAATAAAAAACGCAACATCGTATCGTTCCGCGAAATCATCGAGGCTGAACTCTCGCGGGATGGCAAAAAGCCTGAAATTCCGGTCGTGCTGGGGAAAGATATTACAGGCGAATCGGTGATGGTAGACCTCGCGACCATGCCCCATCTGTTGATAGCAGGCGCAACAGGGGCCGGAAAATCTGTCTGCGTCAACACGATGATACTATCGATACTGTACCAATGCAGGCCGTCGCAGTGCCGCCTGATACTGATAGACCCAAAAATCGTGGAACTGAAACTCTATAACGACATTCCGCATCTTCTAACGCCGGTAATTACCGAACCCAAACGCGCGTTTCAGGCTCTCCAATACTGCGTTTACGAAATGGAACGACGCTACGCCTGCCTTGATTCTATGGGCGCGCGCGACATAAAAACGTACAACAGGCGAATTAAAGAAAAGAAGATGGCGCTGGAACACATACCGTACATCGTTATCGTGATTGACGAGTTTGCCGATTTAATGGCGACAACGGGCAAGGAACTGGAATCAACCGTAGCCCGTCTTGCCGCCATGAGCCGCGCCGTAGGCATTCACCTTGTGCTGGCGACTCAGCGGCCTTCTATCGACGTAATCACCGGCCTGATAAAATCCAACATACCCAGCCGCATCGCGTTCATGGTTGCGAGCATGATGGACAGCCGCATCATTATCGATATGCCCGGAGCCGAAAAATTGCTTGGTAAGGGAGATATGCTTTATTCAGGTATCGTGGATCCTTTCCCCGTAAGAATGCAGGGCGCTTTTGTTTCTGAGGAAGAAGTGGAAGCAGTGGTCGCCCATGTAAAAACTCTAGGAGAACCGGATTATATCGACGAAGAAATATTTTTTGAGGATGACGAAGACGCTTCTCAGGTTGTTTTCACGGAAGGCGACGATCCTCTTTACGATAAGGCGCTGGAAATCGTTATTCAACAGGGCAAGGCAAGCGCAAGCTATATACAGCGCCGCCTGAAAATAGGCTATAACCGCGCCGCCCGCCTTGTCGAAGAAATGGAACACCGCGGGGTCGTAGGCCCCGCTCAAGGCTCTAAGCCCCGCGAACTGTTACGCGC
>JAISZZ010000104.1 GCA_031284385.1 Treponema sp. | reverse complement strand
GCGCATAAATCGGTGCTACTTTAATGCCGTATTTGCGTAATGAAATGAGCAAATACATAGGGCAACGCTGATGCGCCAACGAAGTTGGCGAGGCCTCAAGTTAATCAGCGTTGCCCTAGACAAATTAAACAGCGCCATTTTTTCTTGATACCCGCAGTCCTATACCGAAACGCCAGCCCAAATATTGATTATCCATGCCGCTAAAGTCCAGCGGCGGCCAAATACGAACATCGAGTCCCGCCGACCAGCGCGGGGTAATCTGAAAATCCATACCAACACCGGCGACTGGGTACAGCCACTGTTCAGCTTCACTGTAAAAAGCGCGTGTATCTTCAGTTTGCTTGTTCGCGTCATCCATATCCGCATCGTTCAAGTCGCTGGCAATCAAGACTATACGCAAATCGCCTGAAATTCCCGCGTTCAAACGTAGTCTGAACTTGCTGATAGTAAAACGCATCTGTAATTGAAGTCCCAAAATAGGCCCAAACACGAAAGACGAGCGATTCTCTATCTCGGCGGGTATAGGCCTGTTTAGTTCGTATGAATACTTATAATTGTTAAAGTACATATCCAGCGTTGTTTCAAACGTAACACCAATAAATCTATTACCCAGCGTAGGCAATGCAAACGCGAAGGAAGGCGCCGGGAGAATGGGAACCGGCGCGGCATCAAAACCGTAATCTTCTTGAAAAAGGAGTATCGAACCGCCAAAAGAAAAAGTCGTTTTGCCGAACCAGCGTTTGACAGGACCAGCCTGCTCTTCCTCGTTTGAAAGCTCTTCCTCGTTTGAAAGCTCGTCCTCAGCCGTATTTTCAGGCGCGGGCGCAGATGAGGCATCCGTACCGGTGAGAGTCGGCGGCTCACTCTGGGCAGCCAGATTGACCGGCTGCAACGCGGTGAAACTACAAATTATGAGGCAACGCGCAAGGCGCTTGTTAAAAAAAACCAATTCCCAATAAGTATACCACAAAGTTTAAAAATTATTCGACAGTCCCTGTACCGCCGGAAGCTGCATTTTAATTGTTGGGATGGTTTCAAAACCGGCATGATGGAACCAATACGGAACTGTACAATGACGAGTAAATATAAAATTACTCCGCCGCCGAATCTGTTGTCATTATTTTACAGAGACAGCATAATATAGATTATGGTAATTGCTTCTATTGACATTCAAGGCGCTCAAGTAGTGCAGCTTAGGCAGGGCTCGGAGTTGGTTTTGAAACGGGATGACGGCGAAGCCTTGGCGCGGGAATTTGACAAGTACGGCGAAATTGCCGTGATCGATATTGATGCGGCAATGGGACGCGGCTCGAATCTTGATATGATAAAACCGTTTTTGCGTATCGCGGAATGCCGCGTTGGCGGCGGTATACGCAGTGCCCAGCAAGCATTGGAACTAGTCAGTCTTGGCGCAAAGAAAATCATCGTAGGCTCGGCGGCTTTTCGTTCTGAACAAGGCTTTGAAATAAATCATAAATTTCTTGACGCTCTCGTAAAAACTATAGGCCGGGAGCGTCTCATCATCGCGATAGATGCCCGTAACGGCGAAATTGTGGTGGACGGCTGGAATACTCCCACCGGATTAAAACTTATCGAAACGGCAAAACTCGCGGAAAAGTACGCCGGCGAGTTTCTTTTTACGTGTGTTGAAAAAGAAGGTATGCTTGAGGGCACCGATATTGCCGCGATTAAGGAACTCCGCGCCGCAGTTTCCTGCCTAATAACGGCGGCGGGCGGAATTTCAACACAGGAAGAAATCGAAACAATCGCCGCCGCAGGCTGCGATGTTCAACTTGGAATGGCGCTTTATACTGAAAAGATAAATCTAGCGGAGGCATTCGCAGCTTCACTCAATTGGAAAAAATCGGCTGATGGTATGCTGCCTCTCATCGCCCAAAGCTACGACGGTCAAATTCTAATGACCGGATTTACGGATAAAGAGGCGCTGCTGGAAACCTTCAAGCGGGGCAATCTATGTTTTCATAGCCGGACGCGCAACAAGCTATGGATGAAGGGCGAAAACTCCGGTAATACGATTAAACTGCAAAGACTCCGCGCCGACTGCGATCGTGATGCGCTGCTCGCCACAGTAAAACCGAAGGGGCCGATATGCCATACCGGCGCGTGGTCATGTTTCGAGACCGGACGGCGCTACACGCTGCAATACCTCGAAGAAATAATCAGCGAGCGTCTTCTTAACGCGCCCGCTGGATCTTACACGGCATCGCTCACTGGGGAACGTGTCAGGCGTAAAATTATGGAAGAGGCCTACGAGGTTTGCACGGCAAAAACCCACGATGATTTCGTATGGGAGGCCGCCGACCTGTTTTATCACACGGCAGTGCTGCTTTCACAGGAAAATGTACGCATTGATGAAGTTCTCGACGAGCTGGACCGGCGGCACAAACGTGTTTAGTCCGCTCGTGTAAACTTAGGAACTGTAAGGAAATAACATGACCATTTGGTCATTTTATTTCCTTATTGCATAAGCAATTTATTGCTTAGCAATTTAATAAAATGCTGTGCATTTTATTTTTTTACAGTTCCTAATTCCTCGCGCTCAAATTAACGATGCCTATTATCTCGCCGCTGCCGTTAAGCTCAATGGCCTCCAGTCGAGGGAATTTGTTTCTAACTCAAGTCCAAACCACCAATCCATGCGAGACTCCTATTTACAAATTTATTGTACCGTACCACTTGATAAAAATCCGTACCTATAGCAATATGAAAACATCTAGGGAAGCACTGATTTATGCGAGTGTGCATTCGTCAATAAAATTGCTACGCCAACGTAGTTGGCGCGCCAACTACGTTGGCGCAGCAGCATTGCCCTAGTTAATTGTTTTGTTCAACCTGTTAACAAGCAGGTGAAAGCCTTTGTAAAATGCTTTCATATTCCCGTGCGTGGGAGTGTGAATAGTTTAAAATGTAAACGGGAGGCTCTGCGGCCTCCTTTTATTTCTTGCGTACATAGCGGCTGCTGTTTACCCATTAATTTGCCGTACCGCGTTCGCGATGGATTGACAAGCGGCGGAATAATTTACATTATTATTCAGATTTTTAGGAAAATGGGGGACTAGAGAAAAGGATTGAAGGGTAGCGATGTTGATGTCAAATGTATATACAAGTCTTTTGGGGACTTTGATGTACTAAAAAATGTTAGTCTTGACATAAAAAAAGGTGAGTTTTTTTCACTGTTAGGACCTTCAGGCTGTGGAAAAACAACGCTGTTGCGTATAATTGCCGGATTCGAAAGTCCGGACGAAGGAAGTCTCGAAATTGACGGAGTCAATATGTTGTCGCTTCCTCCCAACCGCAGACAGGTAAATACGATTTTTCAAAATTACGCGCTGTTTCCGCATCTTAGCGTATTTGAAAATGTGGCGTTTCCGTTGCGTATAAAACACGCACGTCGGGACGAGATTGAGTCAAAGGTTCACGATTACCTAAAACTTGTACAGCTCGAAGGGCACGCACAAAAGAAACCTAGCCAGCTTTCCGGTGGCCAGAAACAACGAGTGGCAATTGCCCGCGCCCTAATCAGAGAGCCGCATGTTCTCCTCCTTGACGAACCTCTGTCCGCCCTCGATGCGAAACTCCGCCAGCATATGCTCATCGAGCTTGATCAGATTCACGATAAGATAGGCATCACTTTTATATACGTTACACACGACCAGCAGGAGGCGCTCTCGGTTTCAGACCGTATTGCCGTGCTTGACCACGGAAACGTACTTCAGATTGGTACACCGCACGACATCTACGAGAGTCCGGCGACAGGTTTTGTGGCGCGATTCATAGGCGAAACGAATCTTTTCGACGGGAAAGTCATCAAAATTGAAAAAATAGACACGCCGGAACCCGAATACATGGTTGAACTGGAGATACAAGATCTAGGTGTCATAAAAGTTACGACCGTTGACTATTTTGAGGTTGGACAGGATGTGAGTTTTACCGTCCGGCCTGAAAAAATCGTTATCTCAACGGAAAAGCCAGTAACAAAACGCGCCGATATAAATATGCTGCAAGGTATCGTTGACGAACCGATATACTCCGGTTTTCAAACTAAATACTATGTAAAAACAAAAACGAGTGGAGTCGAAGACGGCGGGAGTCCAGTACCGGTTATAAGGGTAATAAAACAACACGCTCGTTACTCGGATGAAGGGCCTGATATCGTTTGGAGAGATGCCGTGTACCTGTCGTGGAGCGCACACGACGGTTATATTGTATGCGTTAAGGAAGTTGCGGAGGACGGCACGTGAACGTCTCACATACGGGGGGCGGCGCTTCGCCCAAAAATGACGGCGCACAATCGTCTGACGGAGTGCTGTTAAAGCGCAATCTCGGCATTGCTTACTCCGGCCCAATGGCTTTATGGGCAAGCCTGTTTTTCATCGCGCCATTGTTGATAATCATACTTTACAGTTTTTTAAAGAAGGGTCTATACGGCGGGGTAACGCCTGAATTGAGTTTTGACGCTTATGTGGCGCTGAAAAATCCGAATATTGCGATAATAAGCGCCAAAACTGTGTTGATAGCGCTCATTTCTACCATCATAACCATACTAATAGCCCTGCCCTGCGGCTATTTTATGGCTCGCAGCAAACATCAAACCCTGCTGTTACTGCTGATCATAATACCATTTTGGACAAATTTTCTTATTCGCGTGTACGCATGGATGAATATTCTTGGAAACAAGGGTTTTTTGAACGAATTTTTGCTGCAACTGGGTTTAGTAAAGGACTATGTACGTTTTTTGTACAATCAAAATGCCGTAATTTTAGTGTTGATATATATGTACTTGCCGTACGCGATACTTCCGCTTTACTCATCAATAGACAAATTTGATTTTTCGTTGCTCGAAGCCGCTAGGGATCTTGGCGCTACGACAGCGCAATCTATGTTGAAAATCCTGCTCCCTAACATCCGCAGCGGTATATATACTGCATTCCTGTTCACGTTCATACCGATATTCGGCGCTTACGCCGTGCCATTGCTTGTCGGCGGTAAAGATTCGTATATGCTGGGCAATGTTATCGCCGACCAGTTGACCAAATCGCGGAACTGGCCGCTCGCTTCCGCCATATCAATGGTGCTGACCGTGATAACGACAGTATGCGTATTTTGTATGCTGGGGTTAAAAAAACGGGATGAAAAAAGGGCAGGCAAGGCCAAAGGAGCATAAAATTGACCGGTAATAATAGATTAAGCGCTATACTAAATACGGCAGTAACCAGATTGCGTGGCAACAAGCCTCGCGGAGAGGCGAACCGGCACGCACGCCGCGCCACTCGTAAATCATTCACATTTTCGGAAATCATATTCATCTGTACTCTCATTTTCCTGTTTCTGCCGCTGTTTGTCCTCGTGCTATACTCGTTCAACTCTTCAAAAAATATGAGCTGGACGGGCTTTTCGTTCATCTGGTATGAGCAGTTATTCGTCAATTCGCATAACCTTTGGCGCGCCTTTTGGAACAGTATGCTGATAGCCTCGACATCCGCCGCCACAGCCACACTTTTGGGTACTCTGGGAGCAATAGGCGTCAACTGGTACCGTTTCCGGCTTCGTTTCTACACTCAGATGACGGCATTCCTGCCCATGGTTCTGCCGGAAATCATCATCGGAGTATCGCTGTCAATATTTTTTTCAGGCATAGGACTTAAACTCGGATTGTTGACAATTTTCATCGCCCACACAACATTCAACCTCCCCTTTGTTTTTCTGATGGTGATGGCACGTCTTGATGAATTCGATTTTTCCATCATCGAAGCCGCCGCCGATTTGGGCGCTACAGAACGTCAAACCCTGATGAAAGTAACCATTCCCGTCTGTATGCCGGGCATAGTCTCCGGTTTCATAACCGCCATTACGCTTTCTTTAGAAGATTTTGTCATCACATACTTTGTGGCGGGGCCCGGCTCCTCCACGCTGCCGCTGTACATTTATTCGGCGATACGCTTTGGTGTCTCACCCGTGATAAACGCGCTTTCCGTAATAATGATACTAGGTACGGTATTTCTAACCTACATCCTCCGTAACTTCCTAAAATATATCGCCGCCAAGTAATTTGTGGATAATGCAGCATATTGGATGATGGGGGGAGTGGGCTAAAAAATGGATGAAACTGCAAGCGCTCTTGATTTATACCATCAATTTCAAATAATAGAGTTGTTTGGAAACTTCAGTTTCCGCGCCAACTTCCATTAAAAAACGCAGTTTTGTCAAACCTTCGGTTCGCAGGCTCTTAACCTGAAAAACTGCAAGATTGTGAGATAACCAACCGGATTATCGAATAAGTCTAATGAATCTGCTAAAAGCAGTTTACACTTGCCGAAAATTTTACGACACTTGTATCCTTGCATCAATTTTGGGACTTTCCAAAAAGGTGCGGACTGGTGTATAGTTTACAAAGAATCACTGATACGCCAATGCAGATGGCTGACGCTGATTAACTTGAGGCGACTGATTGGGGGGTAGGGCGCAACCGTGTGCGCCCGTAGGGGGGCGCGGCGAAAAGGTGGCTATATGCCTAAAGGCATGGAAAACAGCGCCCCCTTTTTAATAATCAACATTGCCTTAGCAGTCATCGAATAAATCAGTGTTGCCTAAGAGGAGTTATACATGGAAACAACACAAACAATACCTGAATGGAAGACTACTGCGGACGCAATATGGGCTGTGTTGAACAGTACCATACAAATACAGAAAGAAACCGATAGGCAAATAAAAGAAAACGCCATAGGACTGAAAGAACTTAAAGAACAGACGAAAGAAGCCGCCATAAGGATGAAAGAAACCGATAGGCAGATGAAAGAAACTGATAGGCGCTTAGGGAAGCTCGGAAACCGTTTTGGTGAAATGGTTGAGTATATGGTTGTGCCAAACCTGATAACGAAGTTTAACGAATTGAACCTGCCGTTTACCAAAACGCACCGCGATACGGAAATAAAAGACTCAACGAATAATATTTTTACGGAAGTTGACGCTTTTTTGGAGAACGGTGACAAGGTGATGATTGTTGAAATCAAGAGTGCGCCCGACATAGACGATATAAAAGACCATATCGTGCGCATGGAAAAGCTGCGTAAGTATGCCGATTTGCATAATGACAAGCGGAAATATCTGGGGGCTATAGCCGGAATGGTTTTCCACACTAATGAAAAAAACTATGCGCTTCAAAAAGGTTTTTATGTGATTGAGCCGTCTGGCGACACTTTCAACATTACTGAACCCACAGGCCAATACCATCCGGTTGAATGGTAAGTCCACCCACAACACACACCACCAGCAAAATTTCGCCGTACGTATTGTGCATTAGGGGGGGGGGGGGCTATTTCGCAAGCACCGTAATACCGGGTACGAGGCCGGCAAGGTTTTGAATGTCGGACGGAATTATTATTTTTGTGGATTTTCCGTCCGCGACTTTTTCAAACGCATCAAAACTTTTTAGCTTTACCGCACCCTCTTTGCCGATAACTTTTGTTATCATCTCCAATCCATCGGCGGTAGCCTTTTGGACGGTCATGATCGCCTGAGACTCGCCCTCGGCCTCCTGGATTAAAACCTGCTTTCTCGCCTCCGCCTGAAGGATGAGCGACTGCTTTTCTGCCTCCGCCTGCAGTATGGCGGATTGCTTTACTCCCTCAGCCTTGAGAATCGACGACTGCTTCTCGCCTTCGGCAACAAGAATCACGGCCCGTCGTTCACGCTCGGCGCGCATCTGTTTTTCCATCGCCTCTTTTATCGAAGCGG
>JAISZZ010000085.1 GCA_031284385.1 Treponema sp. | reverse complement strand
GGCATGGGCACAATGAGCGCTGCCGGATAGCCGGCATAGTGAAAAGCGCCTTTGACATCAGGACAATTTCTTTAGTGCGCTGAGATAAATATTCAGTTGTTTTCTCCATGAAAACTGGTACGCCTTTATCCTTTTCGTCTGGGGAGATGAACCAGATGGGTGATACTTTGAATTCCTGGGCCGGCAATGCGGCAGCTTGCGCCATAACGGGATAAACGCTACACTAAAGGCATGAATGTTGTTATTATTGGCGCGCAGTGGGGGGACGAGGGTAAAGGTAAAATTGTTGATTATCTTGCCGGAGAAGCTGATATTGTTGTTCGTTTTTCAGGCGGCGCTAATGCTGGTCATACGATTGTGGCCGGCGGGGAGCAGTACGCGCTTCACCTGATTCCGTCGGGGGCGCTTTACAAAAATAAAACCGTAATTTTGGGCGCGGGGATGGTTATAGACCCTGAAGCACTGTTCAAAGAAATCGAGATGCTTAAAAGCCGCGGCGTTGAAACAGAAGGGCGTTTGTTTGTTTCGGACCGCGCCCACATCGTACTGCCGCGCTACATTGAGATTGATAAGGAGCGGGATGCGGCGCGAGCTAAACCGATAGGGACTACGGGACGCGGCGTAGGGGTTACATACGCCATGAAGAGCGAGCGGGATGGCATACGCATTGCCGACCTTGCGTGGGATGAAAAATTGGAAGAGCTTTCTGAAACTGACAGAGCCTTTCTTGAGCGGCACAAGGAGCGGCTTTCCGCAATGGCGATAGACCTTTCCGCATACCTGTTTAAACATAAAAACGCCAACATACTGTTTGAGGGGGCGCAGGGGGCGCTTCTTGACCTTGATTTGGGAACATACCCGTACGTTTCAAGCGGAATGTCCTGCGCCGCGGGGGCGGCGATAGGCGGATGTATAGGCATCCGTTCCCTCGATAAAATACTGGGAGTATTCAAGGCTTACTCGACAAGGGTGGGATACGGCCCATTTCCAAGTGAATTTAACGGCAAGGACAACGTGGAAGATGGGCTTTGCCGTTTTATACGTGAAACAGGCCGCGAGTACGGGGTTACAACAGGTCGCCCGCGCCGCTGCGGTTATTTGGATCTTGTGGCGCTGCGTTACGCCTGCCGCTGTAACTCGATAGATTCTCTTGTGATGACGCATCTTGACGTATACAATTCTCTGGACGAGATAAAAGCCTGTGTGGGCTATGAAATAGACGGTAAAATTCTGGAAGATTTTCCGGCATCGATACCGGCGCTTAACAATGCCCGCCCTGTGCTAAAGACATTTAAGGGCTGGAAAAAGGATATAACTGTCTCCACTGCCCTAGAGAGCACCTCTTTCGGTGAATTGCCAAAAGAGGCGCGGGATTATATCGCTTTCATTGAGGAGTATTGCGAAACAAGCGTAGGCATAGTGTCGGTTGGATATGACAGGACGCAAACTATAGTGCGCGATGATATTTGGTAACGTTAAAATTTGCGGCTTGAAATCCGGCGGGTTTTCTTTTATAATTCCTGTATGCTTGAGCGTACCGCTTATTTAGACAAAATAAAAGATGCGGGTAATGAGCCGCGCGTAAAATTGATTGCGGGAATACGGCATGGCGGTAAATCATTCCTGTTTTATCAGTTTATTTCCGAGTTAAAGCTGTCGGGGATTGACGATGAGCATATAGTTCATCTGAATTTTGAAAGCCCGATTTTCGGCGTTCCGCGTACGGTGCGCGAAGTCGAGGCTTTTATCGGCCAAAAAACCGGCAAAAGCGGCAAATACTACATATTTTTTGATGAGATTCAGCGGGTTTCGGGCTGGGAAAAACTGGTAAATGCGCTGCTTCAACAGGGTAATTTCGATATATACGTTTCTATATCCGATGCGGCTGTTCTGCTAAAAAAGCCCGCTAAAGCGGCGGCGCGGGAAAAAAAACAGATACTGATAAATTTTAAGCCGTTCTCATTTTCCGAGTATATGCATTTTTTTGCGCCCGAAGTTAAAGCGGGGGGCGGTTTGCTGAATAGGGCTATAGCGATAAAGAATTCGGAAACCGACCACTTTGACAATTATATGCGTTATGGTGGTTTTCCCGCAGTTTATACCGGTTTATACGATTCTTATACCGGCCTGTCATGTATTACTGAAGAAGACATAAAAACTATCGCGGTGCGTCTTAACGGGATATACTCGTCAATACTGCTGAATGATGTTATAAGGCGTTCGAAAATTCGTAATCTGGAATTGCTGGAACAAATCATAAATAATATTTTTTGTAACATTGGAAATGAAAATTCGACACGAAATATAGTTGAGGGGTTGAAAAAAAGCCGCCATAAAAAAAATCTAAGCCTTGTAGTGCCATACATCAAGGCGCTTGAAAACGCTTTTATTATAAAAAAAGTATTTTGCTGCAATCTTTCGACCGGTAAAATTCTGCGGACAAACGCAAAATTCTTTATTGGCGACCACGCATTGTTGAATACGGTTATAGGGATACGCGACAGCTCTGTTACCGGAATACTTAAAAATATTTTAATGCAGGATTTGGAACGCCGGGAATATACAGTTTATACCGGAAAATTCGGCGATAAAAGCGTGGATTTTGTGGCTAAACGGGGCGATGCTTTTGTTCTTTTGCAGACGGTTGACAAAAATACAGACGCGAATATGTTGGAAGAAAAAATAGAAGGGCTTAAATTTTTTAACGATGATGAAGTGTTTGCCGCAAAGAAAAAGTATGTAATATTCCTTGACGCGGACGCTTCATTTGAGCGTGAACCGGACGGCGTTATCTACTATATTTCTTTGCGGAATTTTCTGCTGCTGGAAACCATTTAAGCCGCCTAGGGCAATGCGGATTAACTTGACGCCGCGCCAACAAAGTTGGCTCGCCAGCTATGCTGGCGCATCAGCATTGCCCTAAGGAGCAAGCTCATTTCATTACGCAAATGTGTCAACTTCGTTGACATTCGCATAAATCAGTGCTTCCTTAGCAATTTGCCGGCTCTGCCTGCCCTGTATGTTAGTGTACCAACAGACGCGGGTTTACCGTTACGCCCTTTTTGTAGACCTGAAAGTGTAGGTGTGAGCCGGTGCTTTGGCCGGTATTGCCGACATCGCCTATTATCTGCCCCGTTCTGACATAAGCGCCGGCTTCGGTTCGTATCACGCTCATATGTCCATAAAGGGTGCGGTAGTTTGAATGATGTGAAATTACGACAAACTTACCAAAAATATCGTTATAACCAGCCCATGTTACTCTGCCTGCCATAGCCGCTTTTATGGGTACGCCCGTGTTTGCGCTTATGTCGATACCGGCGTGAAAACCTCTCTGGGCGGTTATCGGATTGTAGCGGTAACCATAAGGCGAAGTGATGCGTCCGCGCACCGGCCAGATAAACAGGTCGCCGTTTATTTCCTGCAATTTTTCTGAATCCAGTTTTGCATTTGGAATAAAGACGGTGGAACCAACATTTATTTTTTCTGAAAACAATTCGTTGGCCGTTACAATCGTGGTAATCGGCACGTCATATTTTTCGGCGACACTGAACAGCGTTTCATCCCGCGAAACCTGGTGCATTATACCGTCTTGATTGGGAATTAAAAGTTTTTTACCGACCGGAATGGAGCGTGTGTTTGAAATATTGTTTACAGAAATGAGGGTATCCTGATTCAATCCAAACGTGGACGAAATCAGGCCAATCATATCGCCGGATTGGACAGTGTACGATGAATATATCAACATCTGCGGCATAGAAAATTCTTCCGGTTCGGGGATACCTTCGAGATATTGAGCACTGTACTCCGAATTTGCATCCAATATCTTTTCAATTTCTTTTTCGGAATAAACCATGCCGCCTAAACCTTCACCGGCGGCGTTCATCATTATCTCGCCTGCCGTTTTATTTATAAAACGGCAGAAATTCGCGGCACTGAACGGGAAATAGACAAAAACACAAAAAACAAGAGAAATACGAATTATATTTTTCAACCATACGCGGTCATATTCAAACACAGTGAACTCCATTTACGCCGTTAGAACCGATTTTTCTTTTGCCATAACGATTTCCAGATTCGAGACTTTTTTAGAATATAGCATCTCGGTATCACGCAAATCTTTATCGCTTTTTGATGGCTCGTGGTGAAAAAAAACAAGTTTTTTCACTTTTGCCGTGATAGCGAGTTTTACAGCGCCTTCATAAAAAGAATGCCCCCATCCTTGGTGGCCGTCTAGGTACTCTGATTCATTGTAAGGGCTGTCGTATATCAAAATATCCGCGCCGTCGGCGAAGTCCGATATTTTTTTCTTTTCTTTGATGGCAGTTTCTTCTCCCTCGTAATCCGCCGTCTCAGAGTAAAGCGGGTTATCCTTGTCGCCGAATATATTATAGAAGGGTTCATGGTCGGTCATTATCACGATGGACTTCCCTTTGTAGTTGAAACGGTAGCCCAGAGTAATCACGGGGTGATTCAGCATCGTGCTTATCACCTCAAGCCCGCCGCCTAAATCAATCGTAGATTCCAGTATGGTATCGAAGATTAATTTTGCCGAAAATTCACAAAGGCGTACCGGCCAAAACTGGTAAGAGGTAATAAGGTTCAGCACGTCTTGTATGTAACCGCCTTCGGGTAATTTTGGCCCATATATGTGAAACTCGTTTTTTGAATCAAAAAACGGCACAAACATGGGAAAACCAATAATATGGTCCAAATGGGTGTGAGTCAAGAATATATCGGTCTTTACCGGACCGTTTTTATAAACATTTGCCGTCATGTAATCACCTAAAGCCCGTACCCCACTCCCAAAATCCACAATTACAAGTCTATCATCAGCACGTATTTCTAAACAAGTGGTATTACCCCCAAATTCGCTCGTATCTGTGCCCGGGGAAGTTATAGAACCGCGCGCCCCCCAAAAACAAATCTGAAGCACTATTTCACCCCCACGCCCATGAAAGTTTCCACTTTTTCCAATTCGGCCATGAAAATTTCCGGTATTCCGGTAAAAGCGTCTTTGTCCAGCTCAAGCTGTTTTAAGAGATCTTCCGGTATCGCGCCTGTAAGTCCACGTTTTGGTGTAGGAAGGCTTTTTTCAACTGCCGCCGCCATCTCCGCGTCATTATCAATAAAAAAAACGGCCATAGCCGTATTTCGCACAACATCGCCGTGACCACCCGTGTAATTTACATAATTATCATGGAAGGCTATAACATCAGAAATAACCGGCGGAATACCCCAGTGTTCGGCGGCAATCCGCCCCGCCTGCTCCCGCGTAATGTTGCGGGAACGCAAATAATCCGCCTCATTTCCACCACGTGAGAGAATGAAGCCTCCGATGCCGTGCATTAGTCCGGCGCAATAATACTTTTGAAGGTCGCGGGTCTTTACGCCGCGCTTTTTCGCTATCAGCATAGAAACTGTAGCGGCGGCAAATGATCGCCGCAAGTACGCACGCTGCGCCGCCAATGCGTTGTTGTCCGTGTTCCTCCGCAATACTGAGCGTTTAGCCGCGTTTACGATGGTATTTTTTACCGTATTTATATTCAATTTAATGAATATTTGGGGAATGCCAATAAATTCCTGCCCATCTTCATGGGAAAAATCTTTATACAGGGAGTATGTTAGGCTGGTCAACACGGGATCCATGTTGACCAGCGTAAAAATCTTGAGGGGATCTGTTTTTGTTGAGTCACAAACACTGATAATTTGGGGCACTGCCGCCGCCATCGCGGAATAAGTGCTGAAAAAAGACTTTACACCATCATCCCCGTCACTTTCTCCGGTTTGTCGTGAGGCGTGGTCATTATTTTTTTTTTTCATTCAAACACCCTAAGCGGGCGCACGGAAATCTCTCTTGAATAGTCTCCCGGCATCCCTAAATTATCATAAGCGCTGACAGAAAAATAGTATAGAATGCCGTTTTTAAGATTGTCAATATTTACCGAGGTCTGTTTTTCAACATTAATGGGGGAATGGCCAAGCGCTGCATCGTCACCTAGATAATTTCCTGGGGCTGTACCGTAGTACACGAGGTATCCGGCGGCGTTCTCATCTTTAGACGGTTTCCATGAGAGTTCTACCGCGCCGTCTTGAGGCGTTACCTGTAGAGTCGCCGGCGGCGCCGGGGCGGCTTTTTGGGCGAAAACAACACTAATATCTTCGAGATACGGCGTAGTCTCAAAATCACCGCCCGGGTAAAAATCCACAGCAAGCTCTATATAGCGGCCTCTTAACGTGTTAAGCTGGCTTCCGGGTGTAAAGGAACGCCAGGCCTTTTCGTCCCAAATGTAAGGCGAATCGGAAGCCCTGATAAAAAATTGCATTTGGGCGCCGCCTTGAAAACTAAAATCATCGTTCAGTTTGTTTTTAGCCTTAGTATTTCCCGCGAAAGTATTGTAAATGCCGCCCACCGCTTCCACGCGCAAAACTACGCTGCTTTTAGCGCCAAGATCGATAGGGGCGCTGCGAACTCTGCCGTTGTATTGGTAACGGTTAAGTTCGGCTTCTTCCACAAACCGGCTGTATATGCGGAAGTGGTCTATCATACCGTTAAAACGCTTTCCAATGGAAAAACTGCCGCGTTCTCCTGCTACGGGTGAAAAAACATGGCCGTCTTCGGCACCGGAGGCGGTGGCGTAACCGATATCCTCTAAAACGCCGTTTACAAGATATTCAAGCAGGCCGGTTTCAACATTAAAACGGATTAAATGGTGACTCCAGCGTTTTGGTATGATGGGCGCGGACGACACGAGTCGCACGTTTATGCTTTTAGTCTCTAAATCCGTACCGTTTGGCGGCTCAAAGAAAAAGTTTGACATAGTCCATTCCATACGGTTTTTTGATACGGCGCAGCTTAAATTCTGAATTCTGGAATTAGCGCCGCCGTTCTGAATCGATGCCGTCCAACTGAACGGCTCTTCGCCGTTTTCCATGCTTACGGGATATAGCCAAAAATCTATTGAAAAATCGCCGATATTGCGCCCCGCCGAAAAAAGCGCGTCATACCTTCGGGCGCGCAGCACGATGGCGTTATCATCAACATTATCGTTACGCGGAGACGCGCCCGAAAAAATCGCGGCGCCCGGGCCAAAACGCGCCCGTGAGGCATCCGCAATATAAACCGTTTTGGGTGTTTGCAGCGTGTAATTGCCAACGCTGTCGATAAAATTTTCTTTTTCGTCAAAGAATAACGCCATATCAAGCGAATCGTCCCTGTTTTTCGATATTGAGTTTAACGCAAGCACTTTGTAAGGACGCACTTGGTCCAGTTCCGTAAGGCCGTCCCGCCGTTTAAACTGTTCCCAACCCGCCTTGCCGCCGAATTTCAAAACAGTTTCACCCAAAGCGAATGTCTGGCCGCCTGAAAAAATCCAAAAAATCAGCGCATGGCTTAAAAACGCGGTAAAAAATAGATTCAGCCGTGGTTTATCGCATTTTTTTGAAAAAATACTCATAATTTTTTAGTTAAAGCATCATTCGGGACTATGAAAGCGACACGCCCCTCGTTTAGCAGCCGTTTATTCGCTTCCGACGAAAGAATTGTCAGCGCGTCCGTGCGGTCTATGATGGGGTCGGTCGGGTTTATCCCAAAAACGCCGCGCGCTATTATGCGGAGCGGGCGCTCGCCGACAATTTTTTTTAGATTCTCGCTCAAACCAGAGGGCGTGTTTTGAAATATGCTGTCGATGCCGGTATAGTGAACCATCGTGAAACCGGCATCCCAGTTTGAGTGGGTCATAGTCTTATCGTATATAAGATTCATTTCTGTATCCCAAATTTTTGGAAAAAGACACGGCAAAAGTTCCGCAGAGTTATTTCTGCCATGAACGGGTAGTTCATTCTGAGCGATTATTATGATGCCCGTGTACTCCGCTGTAGGCGGCGGGTTGATGATGTGCGTCATGCGGGCGTTATGCTTGTGTTGAATAAGCTGCGAACCGACATTTTTTAAGTCTATCGTGTACGATGAGCTTATGGCGCGGAAGTCGATTGAATATTTGGGCGCCTCGCGATCCGCCTGAAACGCCAGTTTGTCTATCAAAGAGGGCGGAATTTCGCCGGAATCTATCAAATCGCCGATAACGGTTGACGAATCAAGCCTTATAGAGAGTATGAATGGGCGCACATTGTCAAAATAATTTGAAAACAGTGTTTCCTCAGCCTGAGTCCTGCCTGACGGAAAACGTATTTCCGCAGAGGCAAGGTCGATGCTAAGTTCCGCGTCTATACGCATCTTTTCCCAATCGAGCGAGCCTGAGATGCCGCTTTTGATTTCCCTAGCGCCGGCGGACAGGCAAACAGAGAAAACCAGCGCGGCAATGATATTCCGTTGAATGAAAAAATTCTGAAACATGATTCTACATTTAATTATCGGTTTATGGAAATTATAAATAAACCCGCGTCACTGGCTTTACATTGAAGTTGTTCAGGAATCTTATTGCTGCCTCACAAGCCGCAGCAAATGCTGGGCAAAATGCGCGGCATTTTGCCGTTTTTAAGCGGAAGTTGTTCAAAACCGGATGCGTAACTGTAAAATAGCTGATGCGTTACGGCGTCTGACTCGACACGGGCGCGTTTTCGCCGCTATCTTCGACATCAGGCACGCCATTTTTCCCGTATTCCGCCAGCTTGCGGTGAAGCGTTTTGCGGCCTATGTTGAGGACTTTTGCCGCGACGCTTTTGTTTCCTTTTTGCGCCGCAAGCGTTTCACGGATTATAATTTCCTCCGCTTTGCCGAGAGCTGTGCCGGAAGGTATCCGTATCCAGCCGTCTTCTGTCGCGCTGCGTATTGTGGGCGGCAGGTCTTTTTCCGTTATGAGGCTGCCCTTGCACATGACTACCGCGCTTTCAATGCAATTTCGCAGCTCGCGGACATTACCCGGCCAATCATAATTGAACAGGCATGACCGCGCCTTTTCGTCTATGCCCACGATGGGTTTGTTGTTTTCTTCCGAGAATTTTTTGGTAAAAGAGCTGATTAGCAGCGGGATATCATCTTTGCGTTCACGTAACGGCGGCACAAAAATTGTTACAACATTCAAACGGTAGTATAAATCCTCGCGAAAATTTCTTTTCTCGATTTCTGTCTTCAAATCTTTGTTTGTCGCCGTAACAAGTCGTATATCAACTTCTATTGTTTCTTCGCCGCCTACACGCTCAAACTGTTTTTCTTGCAGGACGCGCAATAATTTAATCTGAATATTCTGGTCTATCTCACCTATCTCGTCCAGAAAAAGAGTGCCTTCATTGGCAAGCTCGAATTTACCGCGCCGGCGCGCCGATGCGCCCGTAAACGCGCCTTTTTCATGTCCGAAAAGCTCGCTCTCCAAAATACTTTCAGCAAGGGCTGCACAGTGTACTTTAATGAAAGGCTTATCCCTGCGCGGCGATAAACGGTGTATCGCGTCGGCGATTAGTTCTTTGCCTACGCCGGATTCGCCTGTAATTAAAACAGAAGCCTTAGTAGGCGCTACCCGTTCTACAGTGTCAAAAAGACGGCGCAGCATTTCACTTGTACCTATTATTGCGTCGTTTACGCGGTGCCGCTCAAGCTCTTCCTCTAAATGCTGCCGCTCAATCCTGCGTGCACGGTTTCCCAGCGCCCTGTTTACAAGAATGGAAAGCCTGTCAATGTCAACAGGTTTTGTAAGAAAATCCCATGCACCGTTTCGCATGGCCTCAACGGCATCCTTTACCGTTCCGTGTCCGGTAAGAACGATTACTGGGACACCCAATGAATCGGACTTAATCCGTTTTAGAAGCTCGTCCCCGTTCATCCCCGGCATTCTTAAATCTATTATCGCGAGATCGATGTCCCCTTTTTGATAACGTTTCCATGCGGCTTCCCCGTCTTCGGCTATCGCTACATCATAACCGTCAACTTCGAGAGATTCCGCCAGCCCTTCGCGTATTCCTTTTTCATCATCCGCTATCAAAATTTTGAATTTCATATAAAACCGTTTATATTATTAGTCTATCAGATAACGGGAATTTTTTACAACAGCGTAACGGTGAAGAACCGGCGGCGTTCCTCCGCTCCAATACCCTACATGGCTTCGCGGCGGCCTAAGGTTCTTGAACAAGTCCATTTATAAAGCCGGTGACTTATAAAAGCAAAAACGGCGTATTGCGGCTGTGATTAGTCCGCGCAATGATTCTCCCGCTGCACAATAGAACTATTGACAAAAAACAGGGCATATAGGCATACTCGTTTGTAAGGCTTGGCTAACAAGGTGACGGTTAACGCCACCGCCAAAAAGAGGGGGTCCGCGAATTAAAATCCGCAGATTACGCGGATTACACGGATTATGTGGTATGGGGACAGGCGGCGCTCTATCCCTTCTCTATTTCCCGTTCCACCAGTTCTTTCGCCTCGTTCAACAGCCGCCCGCTTTCCCCGCGAAGGGCAAAACTCTCTTTGATGAGCGCGGCGATGCGGCGTTGAACGGGTATGTCGATGAGGGGGATTGGAAGGTTCAATATGTCATTATCTTTGATAACAGGATAAGAAGTTCCTACGTTGTATTTCAACAGCCATTCTTTATAAACATCAGTCTTCAATAACACGAAGAGTGTTTCTTTTTTATAATTGTCATATTCTTTTAATACCGTAAAAGCGCCGCTAACTACAAAGTCTTGAATATCTTCATCAATGATTACAACTGCCCCCCTATTAGGTCGAACTTTAGATATTAACACATCATTTTTTTCACTCTTTATTTTTGCGTTATCAGGTAAATCATCTCTATTGATCAAATTATATACAAAAGAACCATCCCCTATATTTACATCTCCTATCTCAGTATAATAGTATTGTTTTTTGCTGTAATCTATAGTTTGCTTGTTTTGCTTAAACTTTTCTTTGATTAAAGAATACCCATTAGGATAACTTCTTATAATATTTTCTATCTCTTCATACTTGGGCTGGTAATACTCCGCGTCAAGCCGCCCCGTTGCCAGAAACGACTCTTTGAATGTTTTAATGTTCTTGTTTTCCCGCGTAGGGTGGAAATCATGTAAGCCTATCGTTTTCAACAGCAATGCTTCCGCTTCGCGGTAGAGGGACTGGGATTGTTTTCTTGTTTTAAGCGCTGATAAAACTTTATTGGTTATAGTGTATTGGAAATCATTACTTGCATCTGGAATAACTAAATTTCCAATGTTTTTATTATTAAGCCATTGCTGAACATTTCCTGTTGATAATCTATCTATTTGGAGTTTTCCAATCTTTGATGAAAGAATTGTTGACACATAATAAGGTTTATATTCTTTCAACCTAACAACAACCAAATTTTGATTTGCCGTAATGGGCAAATAATCTTTAGCGACAACTCCCGCATTGCCTAAAGTGCCAACTCGAGGAATAACTATGTCGTTATCTTGTAAATGTAATGTTAATTTGTCATATACTGATTGATCTATACACATACACTTATCAATATCAATATAATTAATTCCTCGTCTTGGTTACGAATAAATTTTATTCCTTTTTCTTTCAGTTCAATAAAATTAGTTTGTGAGTACGCTCCAAAATCTGTAATCTGTTTCGAAATTGTTGCAAGCGTTTTTCCTCCATATTTTAATAATGCTTTATCAAGCGATAAATATACTTTTAAATTATATTCACTATCAATCCTGAATGTCTGATCCCCATTTCGTAATTCGCTCAACAAAACCTCGCTCACCTCCAGCCCTTCCAACAGCGCCTTATACTTCGCCGCGTTGAAAGGGCCGCCTAAAAAAAACTTAATTTCTCCTTTTTGGCAAACTCAATAAAGGCTTCCGCTATGCCGTCTT
>JAISZZ010000058.1 GCA_031284385.1 Treponema sp. | reverse complement strand
TATTTGGGAGATGAGCAGTACCGGGCATCCCGGAACCGGTCTGGACGACAGGACAATTTCTTTAGTGCGCTGAGATACGTCTTCAGTCGTTTTCTCCATGAAAACTGGTACGCCTTTATCCTTTTCGTCTGGGGAGATGAACCAGATGGGTGATACTTTGAATTCCTGCGCTTTATCGCAAGATTCTTGACTGGAATCGATTAAAATGATAAATTTAAAAAATGTGCGGTAGAATAATAATAAAAGTAAGATTAAAAGTCATTGGGTTTCTGTTTGCCGTTTTTGCGGTCTCATGCACGATTCCCGCGCCGCAGCAGACGGCAGGCGAAAGCGGCAATGCTCCTGAAGCCGCCGCCGTCGAGAGCGCCGTGGCTCAGGAAACAGAGAACATCCAAGACGTAAATGGGGAAGAGGCAGAGGCTAATTTCGATCCCGCCAATGTTACGCCGGAACTGTATCAGGAAACAAAAGACGACGTGGCTAATTTTATACAGGATTTGAATATAATCATAAAATCAAAAAGTTATGAATTGTGGCGCGCATATCTTGACGATAATTATTATTCATATATATGCTCGCCGGAGTATTTACAAAGAGTCTCCTCCGCAGGTATACTATTAGCGAAGGGAATTGTACTATCAGACGCGCACGACTATTTTATGTATGTTGTAGTGCCATCCCGATCAAACGACAGAGTAGATGATATTGAGTTTGTTGGCAAAAATAGGGTCAAAGCAATAACCTTAAATAAAGGACGGAGGCTTCTTTTGTACGATCTTGAAAAGACTCAAGACGGCTGGAAGATACTCATTCCTAATTCTAAGAATTCATAGGAGAATCAGAATGCGATTAATTAAAGCGAAGACAGTAGTACTTGTTTTTTTCTGTGCGTACACCGGTTTAGTGGGTGCGGTTTTTTCTACCGGCGCACAAGAATTGTCCATTGAGGAATCGTATTTGCAAGAGTCTGTAGAGATGATGATCATACGTGAACAAGCTAGAGCCAATGACAGGGAAGGGAAACTTTTGGCGCTGGAATACATAAAACAGCAAATAGAAGGCGGCAACGATTCCAAAGAAGTGCAGGCGCTTTTGGCCTATATGGCGCTGGAAGGCGTTTTGAACAAGATTCGCGGGGACGGGCGTGTTACAAACAATTTTCCCGACATCAGGATAAAAGCGGTTGAATATCTTGGCGACTTGAAAGTAAAAGAAGCATCCGAGACGCTGATACGTGTCTTGCTGATAGATAATGAGCCTTCGGTTGTCAGCACGGCAGTCCGTTCACTTGCGAAGCTGGGGTTTAACGAGAATAATTATGCTTTAAACGCGATTCTTTATGTTTTTACAGAGTATGATACCAGCAGGCCGAACAATGTTTTGGCGCTTGCCGTTATAGATACCTGTGATAAATTTTCGCAGAACGAAGATGCGAAGAATCCCGCGATATACAGCACTCTGTTGCATATTTCAAACAATGCCGCGTATATAAAACCCGTCCGTGATTATGCGGGCAAAACATTGGCGAAACTGTACAAAAAAAGCAACGGCAGTTAAATGGCATTAAAATGGATTACACTTGCGATAGTATGCGTCATGTACGCCGCGGTTATAATATTTCCGCAAAAAAAGGCGTACATAACGCTTGCTGCCGCCGTGCTTGTCGTGTTGTTCGGTGTCATAAGCCCTTTTGAAGCGTTAACTCAACATATAAACTGGAATATACTGATGATATACATCGGCAGCCTTGCTATAGCCGAGTTATTCATCTATTCGCGTGTTCCAGTCCGCATAGCTGACAATATTGTCAACAGCTCGCCAAACGTTGGTATAGCTATCGTTGTAATACTCATCATAACAGGCATAATAAGCGCTTTTGTCGAAAATGTGGCAACCGTTCTTGTTATGGCACCGATTGCCCTCGCGCTCTCAAAAAAAATAGGTGTGGCCCCGACTTTATTTATGGCAGGGCTTGCGGTAATGGCAAACTTACAAGGTACCGCTACGCTGGTCGGCGACCCGCCGTCAATGATATTCGCGAGCTTCGCGGATTATGGTTTTAACGATTTCTTTTTCTTTAGAGGCCGCCCGTCAATTTTTTTTGTTGTGCAGGTTGGAATGTTGGCCGGCGCTCTGTTTTTTTACGTTATTTTCTCGAAAAACGGCAAGCAAAAAGTATCTGTCGAGAAGGGCGAAATACTGTCATTAACACCGTCCGTCCTGCTTATCCTGATGATAGCCGGTCTTGCCGCCTGTTCTTTTATTTTTAATTCTGGCGTAACGCTGACCGCCGGACTTCTCGTGTTGATACTAGGAATCGTGGGGGTACTTTGGTACGCGCTTATCCGTAAAGAGAACGGGGCGGCTGTAAAAAAACTCGTGTTCGGCCTTGATTGGGAAACGATATTTTTTTTAATAGGTATTTTTATAGTGATAGGCGCTCTTTCCGATACCGGCCTATTGACAGACTTTGCCGGTTTTCTGAACGGCGTAATAGGCGGTAATCTGCTGGCCGGTTTCATCATTATCATTATTGTATCAATCATAATATCCGGCTTTGTTGACAATGTACCGTACATTATCGCTATGTTGCCGGTAACAAACAGGCTTGCCTTAGATATGAATATACCGCCGGAACTCTATATGTTTGCTCTTTTGGTGGGTTCGTGTCTTGGCGGCAACCTTACGCCATTCGGCGCGTCCGCCAACATCGTCGCTATGGGCATCCTAAAGAAAGAGGGCATCCGCCTTAACTTTGCGGGCTGGCTTAAAATAGGCGTTCCGTTCACATTGATAACGACTACCGCCGCCGCCCTCTTTCTTTGGTTTGTGTGGCGTTGAAGCCTATTCTTCTGTTGTAGTTATTAGTTCCCAAGCAGCGCCAGACCACGCCGCCGAAGAGCCTGTTGTTAATACCATCGTGCTGCCGATTGCAAGGCTTCCGCCGTTAATACATGCGATTGTTCCGGTGTTGGCTGCATCGACTTTGATGTAGTTGCTAATCGATCCTACGTCTGGATTTGTATCCACTGTACTTAAGATTGCCAGTATGCTATCGTTGCCGTCAATGATGATGTTTGCGCCATTTTTCAAGATGATCGATTCAGTGCTTTTCCCGCCATCATTAAAAATCGCCATATCGCCTTTTACAGTCGCGCTTCCTCCGTTAAGAGTGAGTATCCTTGAGCAAGATCCCGCTGAAACAAACTCGCCTTTTAGTTCAAGTGTTGCGCTGTTACTCAAAACGATAGAATTTGCGCCGATGAGTTCCCGTTCTATGCCGCTGGAAGGATCAAGGTCTTTTAGCGTGGCGGCAGGATGAATTACCAGTAGGCCGCGGCCGGACGCATTACTCTTTAGTTGACCGCTTCCAATGTCCAAAATCCCATAAAGATCGGTGCGGCCATTACCTACGTCAAAAACGCCATCGTATCCAACACTTAGATTTCCAGCCAGATTAACCGCGCCCTCTTCCACGTTAAAAACGCCGTTCGTACCTATACTAAGGTTTCCTTTTTTATCAAGCGTAACATATCCATTTGACACGTTGAAGTTGCCATCCTTGGCTACAGTCAACAATCCATTAAGCGTAACGCTGCCACCGCTTATGTTAAACGCGCCTTTTTCGCCTATTGCTAAACCGCCGTTCTGATAAAGCATAATATCACCATCACCCGCATTAAACGCGAGCCCACCGGCTAATGTAACCTTTATCGTACTATCTGCGGCCCCCGTCTCTTTTGATAAACTGGGCGTATCGTTTGCCGCGACTGTGCCGCCAATATTTAGGGTAAGCCCTTTTACCAAAGATATGGGAAACTGTTTATATAAATTAAAACTTTTTACAATCGTTATTACACTCCCGTCCACTTTGGCATAAACCTCAGTTCCGGTGCCGCCATTTAGCATATTATTCAAAATTTCCGCGAAAAGCTCCGCAGTTTTCGATTCAATGTCTACAGGATTTTCAATAGACGACGTGTCTACCGATGATTCTTTAAGATTACAGCCGAAAAAAATCAGCGCCGGCGCAAAAAGAAACGCGAAAATAAAATACGGTTTGTTCATATAATCCCCTTAAATTATGATGAGTTTAGAATATAATTGTAGCCGCTTTAAAACTTAAGTTTTCGGATAATTTCCGGTGAAATGACTTTACGGAAAGCCCGTTACGGTATCCTGCTCGCATTGAAAAGGTAAACAGGAATGTGGAAGACTATCAGGCGGATAGTCTTCCACATTCCTCAAAATACCGAAATACCTGCTTGCGGATGTTTATATTGCAAAACCACAGCTTTTAAGCGAATCTAGTGATATTATCGGCACATATAGTATAATCAATTAAAATTATTTTACATAGCGCTTGTGATCAACCTTCATCAGCGTTGCCCCAGCGAGTACACGCGGATTAGCCCTATGGAAGCACTGATTTATGCGAGTGCGCATAAATCAGTGCTACTTTAATGCCGTATTTGCGTAATGAAATGAGCAAATACATATGGCAACGCTGATTGGCCTCAAGTTAATCAGCGTTGCCATAAGGAAGCTTCTGCATATTGCGAATGGAGTCAATAAATTTCACGTATTGATGGAGGAGTGGAGTATGCCTTGAGGAAAACAGGCATACTCCACTTTCTGTATCATTACGACACGGATACGTCAATATGACACATAGTATAAATACGCTTCACAAAAAAATGAAT
>JAISZZ010000181.1 GCA_031284385.1 Treponema sp. | reverse complement strand
GTCTGCGTGCAAACCGCAGGTTTGCCTATGACTGGCAGCTGCATTTTGCTATACGGTGGTCGGTTTAAGTCAATCTCCTCATCGAGGTTTAGGAACTGTACAGAAATAACATGACCCTTTAGTCATGTTATTTCCTTATTGCATAAGCAATTAAAATAAAATGCCGTGCATTTTATTTATGTACAGTTCCTTACCGAGTTTTTCGCTCCGTTTCCTCACCGTGAAGAACAACCTTCCACCGGCTCTCTGGCCCCGTCGGACCAGAGTACCCTCATTCCCCGATAATTTAAATCATAGCATCTCCTCTGAAACATCCGGCAATTCCATCAGCCCTTCATAGGGCGTCCTCGGCTCCTTTTCGTGGACCTTCCGGCAGCGGCCGTCCGCCTGTTCCTCTTTGGCAATCAGACGAAACGAGGGCATCCGGTAATTATACAGGGGGCACAGCCGGCGGTACACCTCAGCAGGGCAATGCATTGCCACAGCGGCGCATTCTTCGGCGGTGTCGAAACGGAAGTATCCGACGGTCGTGTGCGCGGCATCATAATTTTTCTGCTCCGCGTATAGCGCTTCTCCATGTAAAACACCACTATGCCGGGGGCGTTGCGGGGGTAGCGGAAAAGCCGTAGGCTTTGGAGCGAGGGGTCGGCAACTTTCGTTACCGCTACTTCCCCCTCCTTATATTTTTCTATGGAGAAACACTATGCACATGACAGGCAGGGGTTCGCTGATGAATTCCATAAATGATGGAGATAACTATAAGGTTCTTGAATAATTTCAATGTTATTTCTATGTAGTTCTTTACCGTTTTATAACAGTTACGTCACTTAAAACTCGGAGCGACAATCGTAAACTTGGCGAATGAATCCAATTTATGCTTTAATAGTATTTGAAGCGGTTTGAAATTCCGGTTCGATAAAATACATCTAAATTTCTCGCGGCGGGGGCATCATGCGATTACGAATCAGACTTAGCATAATAGTCATCATTATTTTGGTGGTGGTAATAGCGGGTATTTCTATCGTTCTTTTGAACAGGTCGGCTTCCCTGCAAGTCGAAACAGCAGCGCAAAGCGCGATAAACCTCGGTTTGAGCCATGCTAATGATATTCAGCGGCGTTATGAGGTGTACTTAGGCGTTGGCCGCGTGGTGGCGCAAATAATGAACAACTACGCGGATATAGACGTTTCAAATCGGCGAGACTACTTTCAGGGAATTCTGGAGGGAGTCTTTACTTCAAATACGCGGATTATCGCTCTGTATGCGGTATGGAAACCCAATTTTTTGGATGACGATTCCCTCCACATAGGCGAACCCGGCACAAGCCAGACGGGGCAGTTTATCCCTCTGTACAGTCGTGAAACCGGAAGCGTAGTTATGCGTATCTGCCGGGATTATGAGGAAATTCTGGACGGTATCACGAATATCGAATATATGAGTGACCCTGAACCCCGTATAGTGGCCGATAATCTGACCTATACATTTGACATGGTGATTCCGATCATTGCCAACGGTACTAATACCATAACCGGTGCGGTGGGGATTATTGTTGATATTTCCTTCCTCCAGCCGGTTGTGGATGCAATCAAGCCCTATGACGGGAGTATCGCGGCGGTTTACTCAAACAACGGTACTATTTTGGCACATTATAACAAGGATATGATAGGGAAAAATATCAACGATGCGGATAGCGGGCTTTACGGCGATCATATTGAAGCGGCCGCTTCTGCCATACGTTCCAGCCAAATGTACGATATGCGGGAATATGTCCCCGCTCTGGATGCCAGCTTCCAGATGGTTTTTCAGCCGGTTGTCATCGGCGGCATGGGAAATTCAATGTCTCTAATGCTTGGATTACCTGAAAGCCAGATTTTGAGCTCTGTACAAAAAATGATCATGTTTACAATTATTCTGGCGGTTGCTGTAGTAATCATCGTTTCGATAATTATCTTTTTTGTGTCCGGCAGCATAACAAAACCCATTGTCAATGTTACCCTTACCCTGAAAGATATTTCCGAAGGAGAAGGCGATCTTACAAAAAGTATAAATTACAGCGCCAAAGACGAAATCGGCGATCTGTCCCATTACTTCAACCAAACGATGGAGAAAATAAAAAAACTCATCGTAATGATTAAACATCAGGCTGCGGAATTATTGGATATAGGCAGTGATCTTGCTTCTAACATGACCGAAACCGCCGCGTCGGTGAATCAGATTGCCGCCAATATTCAAAGCATGAAGAGCCATGTTGGGAACCAAAGTGCGGAAGTTGATGAAACAGGTGTCGCAATGGAAAAAATAAGCGCCGACATAAGCAATTTGAACAATCAGATTGACAGGCAGTCAGAAAGCGTGTCGCAGTCTTCGTCAGCTATAGAGGAGATGCTCGCGAATATCCAATCCGTTACCAGTACGCTGATTAAAAATGCGAGTAATGTGCGAAATCTGGCCGAGTCATCCGGGGTTGGCCGCGCCGGTCTGGAAGATGTGGCGGCGGCCATTCAAGGTATCGCGAGGGAATCCGAAGGGTTGCTGGAGATAAACTCAGTGATGGAAAATATTGCCAGCCAGACAAACCTTTTGTCTATGAACGCCGCCATCGAAGCGGCGCACGCGGGGGAAGCGGGTAAGGGTTTTGCGGTAGTGGCCGATGAAATCCGTAAACTGGCCGAATCCTCCAGCGAACAATCAAAAACCATAGGCGGAGTATTAAAAAAAATCAAAGACTCCATCGACAAGATAACGCGGGCCACAGACGAAGTGTTGAGCAAATTTGAAATCATCGATTCGGGAGTAAGGACAGTTTCGGAGCAGGAAGAAAACATTCGGAACGCGATGGAAGAACAGGGGCAGGGCAGCAAGCAAATACTTGAGGCGGTTAGTATGCTGAACGAAATAACCGGTGGCGTGAAAGTGAGCGCCGAAAATATGAATATCAGCAGTAAAGATGTCATTCAGACGAGTCGAACTCTGGAATCAATTACCCGTGAAATTACAAACGGCATGAGCGAAATGGCCGCCGGCGCTGATCAGATAAACACTGCGGTAACTCATGTAAATAGTATAAGCGAGAAAAACAAGGAAAACATTGACGTGCTGGTCCGCGAGGTATCGAAGTTCAAGGTGGACTGACAAATTCCGTTTTGCGGTGTTTGTCTTGAGACTTTGAATAACCTATCAAAAAGAAGGTTGCGTTTTGAACAACTTCCGGTAAAAAAACAGCAAAATGCCGCGCATTTTGCACAGCATTTGCTGTGACTTGTGAGAGAAGCATGAGGTTCTCAAACAAGTCCATTGTAAAATTGTTGTTTTTAACCGCTCTATTCTTGTCTATTAAATGATATTCTGTTATGCTGAATTCACGTAATGAGCCTCCGTGCGGCAAGCGTACAAACAAGTTTGTGCCGGGGTATTAAACCAGATATTGCAGAATAAATAGAGTTGTTCAAAAACTTCAATTTTTGAACAACTTCCGCTTTAAAACGGCAAAATGCCGCGCATTTTGCACAGCATTTGCTGCGATTTGTGAGAGAACCCATAAGGTTTTTAAACAAGTCTATTGTATCAGGGCAGTACACGGGTATTGCGGATTTAAGCGGTTGTAGGCGAACCGTTGGTTCGATGGAAACTTGTGTTTCCAGCCGGCTCTATTTTCTAATTTCTCCGGCTTCGGAGCAGCAGGTTTCGCATATTGATAAAAAATTTACTGGTTTCTATTTTAGGCGGTGCTTTTGTTGGATGGACAACTAATTCGATTGCCATCAATATGCTGTTCAAAAAATTTTTTGGACGCTGGGGCGGTGTAATCGAAAGCGGTTATAAAGGACTAATTCAGAATCTCTCACGTCTGGTTGAGCAAAAACTTGTAAACGCGAAAACGCTTGAAACTGAAATTCAAAAACAGAATTTTAACAATACACTGTGTCTCTGGGTAAAAGAAATATTAGAAAAGGAATTACCTGGAAAAACAAAAAATCTGTATGTCGGGGATATACCGGGAATTGATGAGACTTTGGCCTGTCTTTCGGAGTATTTTGAACATGAAAAAAGCCTGCCGGATGCGCTGAACGGCATAACTTTTGGACAGATTTTATCGGAAGATGCGTACCGCTATATCGTGGATAACAATGCGGGCAAAATAATTTCAGTTGCGGCAGAATATAAAGATATTGCGCTGGAAACGCTTAATGATTTTTTTTCAGACCGTACATTCCGCGATATGTTTTCTGAAAATTTTATTAATAATATCAAAGAAAACATAAATGAAGCCGCCCGTAAAATAGATTTTTCGCGGATAAATATCAATCAAGATTTTGAAGAATTTTTAAACCTCGCTGGCATAGATGATATAATAAAAAAAATCGAAGAATTTGCCGGCGAAACTCGTATCGGAGAACTCATTTCTGACCCGCACACGGCGGCGAAGATGCTGTTAAACCACGCCGCGAATTTTGTGGAACGCGGTGACGGCAGGTCTTTACTGCTTGAGGCCGCCGGAGAATTTATCAACGCGGCGGAAACGATTGATACAAAGATTGCTGATATAGCTCACCCGGCTTTGATAGAAACCATTATTATATTCATCAAACGCGCCGCTCCGAAAATTATTGACAGACTGATACTGTTTATCATGGATTCACGGGACGAAATCGACAGTATTATAGATGATGCCGCCGAACAGCATTTTAACAGAAATGGCAGATTGAATAACCCGTTGCAAGCATTTTTATTCGGAGCTGCTTCCAAGCGTGCGAGTTTTACAAATAAAATAATAGAAACTTTGTCTCAAAACCGCGGCAAAACTGGAGAAAAACTTGCCGCCGAATTTACAACCTATATAAAAAAAACAAGTATCGGAAAAACTGTATCGGTTCTAAAAAAATCTGGACTTGTAAACGCTGAAATAATTGCTGACACGGTAACAGAAAAACTGCATAATTTAAATACTGAAAACATTGAACTATTTGCGCTGATTATCGATGTAAAAATAAAAAATCTGTTTCCAAATCTTGACTTTTCTTTTATAAGAACAAAACTGCTTCCTCATTTATTCGGCACGTTGAAACATTTTTTAAATAATGAATCCGGCAGCGGCGGGCTGCAGGAAAAAATTAACACCATGATATATTTTTTTATGTCAAAGAGAATACATGATACGGTAGATTTTAGAAAAGCCGCATTTAAAATGAATGAAGCGGATATAAAAGAATTTCTGCTGCGTAGTCTGCCAAAATTGAAAAACATAAACGCCGGCACATTTCTTGCTGGAATGATAACCGCGATTCCATGGAAAAGCGCCGCGAACCGCTTAAAATTCTGCCGGATAAACGGCATTTACGGTGTATTGCAAAATGAAACTCTGTACGGCAAGACTGCGGATGCCGTTCAAAACCTTATCCGGCGGAATCTTGATACGATATTGGGCGGCAATGTTTTTGAAATCGCGAAAAATGAATTAGACGTTTTAAGCCCGCCGCAGGTAAACAGTATGGTACAAGATTTTATGGGGACGCAGTTGAAACCCATAAACATCATGGGCGCGCTTCTCGGCGGGCTTGCCGGCGCTCTTACCGTGTTTGCCGCGCTTTTTTTCAGACTACCATCCGCTTTTCTTTGGACGATGTTTGCCGCATACGGCCTTGTATTCGCGTTCACTGGCATAGGCACAAATTGGATAGCTGTTAAAATGCTGTTTCATCCGTATAAAAGAATTGCAGGGCTCAATTTTCCGCCTTTTATAGGCGTAACGGCGCTGAAACAGGCTGAGTTCGCCGCCGGTATAGCGAATATTATTCAACAAAATATGCTGAATGAAGCATCCTTACGCCGGTTTTACGCCGAAAAAAAAGACGCGCTTTACGCGCTGTGCAGGGAACGGCTCGCGGCGGAGGATTATAGTTTTATTGATGATTTTTTTTCGGATGAGCCGCGGCTTGCGGCGGCTGTTGACGGTATTTTTGATATTTTCTGTGATTATATAAAAAATTCATATACAAAAGCCGCAGAACACCTAGATAAATTTATTACCGGCAGAATCGAGGCCGGCGGAGTTTACGATTTTGCCGGAGTCTTGCGGGATGTTTTGTTTACAAAAATAAAGAGCGGTGAATTTGCCGCTTATGCGGGGAAACAAATTGAAGAGCGTATCATTGATAAAGATAAACCTGAATATGACATATCAAAAATAATCGACACGCTTTTTGAATCGCTTTACCGGTACACGCGGCAAAATCTAAAAAACTTTTGCGCGAAAGCGCCGTACCGTTATGCAGCGGCGTTTAATGCTTACATCGAAGGCCATACGCCGGCTAATTTGACGGACGTAACGCCGGCGATAGCGGAAATAGCCGCTATTCTACCGCAAAAGTTGCCATCCGCGATTGCATGGCTGGCGGGCGGACAGATGACGGATGGCCGGCGGCTTAAAGACTGTTTTGGCGGCATATTCCCCGCGCTGATTAAAGGTAATGGCAGACTTATAAACGGCATGATTTGTGGTTTGGCCGCGAGCCAAAAACCAGCGATTGTAAGCAAAATTATGGACGAATCCGGCGGCGAGTCTCTTTTAAACCGTATCGTGAAACGTGCGACAAACGCGCTGATGCGGGAGGATGTGGAAGCGATAACGGGAATAGTGATAGACGAAAAACTTTTTCCATTTTTGGAAGCGCACCGGAACGCTGTTTTGAACATACTGGATGACACGCTCGAACTCCCGCTTGGGTCTGACAGCAAAATATTCAACAAGGAAAATACAGAACTAGTTTTATCCCACCTGTTTGCTGCGGCTCCAGTTTCACACGCCGTAAAAAAACTTTCCACCTCATATCTGAACGCTCTTGCCGGAATAAAACTTAAAAATCTGCTCGCGCCTCTGAATATGGACACGATGGACGGCTTCATGGAGAAGTCATCGCCCATAGTAAATATCGTAGTTTCCCAAATCACGCTTCGTCTGGACGACAGAACGGTGGAAACCAGTTTGAATAAATTGTTCAACCAATTGATTTCAAAAATATTTGACGGCAGACCAGTATATTCAATGCTGCACGGCATAGATATCGAACATGAACTTTCACGGATTTCGATTCTGTTTTTTAATAACAACGGCGCGGCGGAAACTACAAAACTGATTCTTGGAGGATTGCTGCAAAAAATACTCAGCGATAAAAATTTTTATGATCATGCCATTTTCCGCAGAGATATGTCGTTTTTTCTGCGAAGCTGCGTAAATGAAAACGGGGATGGCTGCAGCCTGCGGGCGCTTAAACCATTTCTTGCCGGACTACTGCGCGGTGCTGGCGGTGTGATAAGTCCACCCGCAAAAAATGCCGTCTTCGGCGATTATATACTGCCGTCAATGTTTAACTCTTGCGAAAATCAATTTCCGGATATTGTGAACTCTCTTTCACTGTATTCAGTTGTTGAACGGGAAATAAAAGGGATGCATCCGGCTGAAATCGAAACAGTGTTTTACAGTTTTGCCGGCGGATACTTCAAAAAAATCACACTGTATGGCTGGATAGGTTTATTCGGAGGGCTTTTAAGTTATGCGTTTGGCTGCCTGGTACAGTTTCTGTTTTAGCCCCCCCACCTTCCACCCACACTACGGTCACTCGCCTGCAAAAAATACTGGACTTGTTCAAGAAGCCATAGGCTTCTTGAACAAGTCTCGTGAAATGCGCGGCGTTTTGTTGTTTTGAATAACTCTACTCTTGCATAATTTTTCTTTCCGCGTTAAATTAAAGCGGCAAGTTTAGTGGGGAAACAACCTCGTGGAAAGAAGGAGAAAATCAATGAAAATTGTTCAAACGGACTCGGCTCCAGCCGCTATAGGACCTTACTCTCAGGCTTTTATTTCTGGAAAATTGGTGTTTACTTCTGGTCAAATACCGCTCGACCCTAAAACCGGCGAGATGGTTGGCGGCGATGTTGCGGAGCAGACTGAACGGGTCATCACAAACTTAAAGGCGGTGCTGGAAGCCGCCGGATCATCTCTCAATAATATCGTCAAAACGACTTGTTTTCTCTCTGACATGAACGATTTTGCGCGTTTCAACGAGATATACGCCAAATATTTTTTGGAAAAACCGGCTCGCTCGACTGTAGCCGTACGACAACTTCCCAAAAACGCGCTGGTAGAAATCGAAGCGGTGGCGGAACTGCTTCGAGGAAAATAATATAAACCGCTAACCGCACGAGCTTTTGAGGTTAAATCCATAGTTTGCGAAAAGGTAACGCGGATTAACTTTAGAATGCGTCAACTATGGTTGACGCGTCAACGTAGTTGACTCGTCAACTATGGTTGACGAGTCAACTACGTTGACGACACATTCACATAAATCAATGCTTCCTTAAGTGTTCCCGCGTCAGTTGGGTTAGCAATCTGTCGAAGCTGTCGGAAAACATTTTTAATTCTTTCTCGCCGTAACCGGCTGTACGGGGTATGACCGTTCCAGTCATTGCCAGTTCAACCTGAAAATCGCGGACTGAAAGGTGGGCGCGTATGTTGTCCCGCGTAAAGATACGTCCCCGGTCGTCAATTACGGCTATTCCTTTGTCAACCAGCCTCGACGCGAGCGGGATGTCGCGTGTTATCGCAATATCGCCGCTCTCCGCTGACTCGACAATGTAATCGTCCGCTGCCCCGCTGCCATTTGAGCATAGAGCCATAGCCGTGAATTGTCCCGTTATACCCGGAATTAACCGGTTTGCGGCGAAAACAGCCTGAATACGACGTTTTTCCGCCGCTTTTAGAATTACCCGCCGCGTATTTGCGGGACAGGAATCGGCATCGACAAGAATCCGCATCGCTGATGTTATAACAGCGCCGTCAATGCCCCAAATTCCGGCGGTATGCTTGTCGATATTACCGGTTTTCGCATGGCCTCTTCCAGACAGGGCGGCGGCTTTACCGGCCCGGTAAGCGGTTCAACTATATGGGAAAATTTTGCCGGATGAGCGGTAGCCAAAACGGTATAAGAGCCGCCCGCGAGAACGCCGGAGTCGCAAAGTTCCGTAACAGCCTGCCAGCCAACCGCGCCGTGCGGATCCAAAACATAGCCGTACTGTTTGTAAACAGATTCAATGGCGGCTCTGGTTTTGCCGTCGTTTATTGAAACGCCCGCAATCATACGCTTTAACTCCTGCCATGTCCAATGAGAGCTTAAACGTTCAAAATTACTCGGAGCTCCCACGTCCATTGCGTTGGAAATAGTTGTAACGGATTCAAGCGGCTTGTATGTCCCGCCGGCAAGATATTCGGGAAAGGTTTTGTTGCTGTTTGATGCCGCGACAAACATATCTATGGGCGCTCCCATCGTCATCGCGTACATTCCAGCCGTCAAGTTACCCAGATTACCGGAAGGCACGCAGAACACAAGCGGCGCGGCGGCGCGGCGGGATTTTAACCTGCCCGCAGCAGCGGCGTAATAAACGGCCTGAGGAACAAGCCGCGCTATATTGATTGAATTCGCGGACGACAGTGCGACTCTTTCGTTCAGAGCGGCATCGCCCAAAGCCGTCTTAACAAGACGCTGGCAGTCGTCAAAACTGCCTTCAACTGCAATGGCATCTATGTTTCCGCCAAGTCCCGCTATTTGCCGCTCTTGCAGCGGAGTAACGCGACCTTTGGGATACAGTACCGTTACGTTTATGCCTTCCACGCCCCAAAATCCGCTTGCGACCGCACCTCCGGTATCGCCCGAAGTGGCTACCAGTATCTTGAGCGGACGGCTCTCGTTGCGCCGGAAATAAGCAAATGAACGCGCCATGAAACGTGCGCCGAAATCCTTGAACGCAGCCGTCGGGCCGTGAAACAGTTCCAGCATGAAACGCCCGCCTATGGGCGCAAGCGGGGCATCGAATGTGAACGCGCCTTGAACTATGTCTTCAAGCGTCGTATCGGGTATATCGTCCGACACGAAGGGGCGTATCGTTTCGTAAGCTATGTCTTGAAAACTCATGCTGTCAAGAGACGAAGCGGCGCTGGGGCGGAAACGCGGAATTTCTTCAGGAACAAAAAGCCCGCCGTCTGGCGCGAGTCCGCGTATCACCGCGTCCGCAAATCCACGGGGTTCATTACGATTTCTCGTACTATAGTAACGCATATCAACATCATAACATTTAATTACGTTACTTGAAAATACGCACATCCGCATGGCGAGAACCGGCGGCGCGGCTGTGTCAATCATGTAAACCATTGGAGCATCAACGGACGGCAAAAAAGGGCGCAAGGAATTGCTGGATAGGCTCGTGCCGGTAACCGGGCTGAACCGGAGTTATCTAGCGACGGCGCTGGGCACCTATGACTGGAAAAAGAAGACGGGAAAGCCTGGGACAAAAAGCAGGAGGGCATCCCGCCCGGAAGGGAAGCGGGGTGGCAGACCGGTCAAATACGGAGAAGGGTTTGTAAAAGTTCTGGAGGTGATCCAGAAAGTATGATGGATTCTTAAACAAAACCATAATTGATGTAAAAGAAAGCCATATCAAAAGCTTTCCTGTGGTTGAACAACTTCTTAGAAAAATAACAAGTCCTGCG
>JAISZZ010000016.1 GCA_031284385.1 Treponema sp. | reverse complement strand
CAACGCCGGCCCTCGTGTAATCTATGCCCGCCATTCGGATGTTCATGGTTATACTATAGTCCGTAAACCGCTTTTAGGCTAGGGAAAGCCGTTTGTGTCAAACACTGCCCTGTGGAACTGCCAGTGTAAATTGCGATATGTCAATAACGGGCGATTCGATCCCCCCTCCCCCTTGCCAGCAAGTTCGGGGGCTTTGACGCTGGCGAAAAAGGAATCGTGAATAAGGCGTTTGGTCACCTGCGGCAAATGGAATTTCTTGTCGTTGTTCTGAAAGTCCTCGAATTTTACCCCGTAATACCTTTTGTCTTAATAAGCTTTAAAGCCTATCTTTTCGTTGAACAAAAACACGATGTGTTTTTTGACCGGAGGCTGTCAACCTGAAAGGTGTAATTATGAAAAAAGCGATAATCCTGTCCCGGCTCCCTTCGCCGGTGGCGTTGGCAGGATGCCGTCCGGCATTCCCGTTAATGACCGCCCCATCGCCCTGTTCCCGCGCTGCTTTTTTCAAGTGTTTTGCCCGCCGGACGCTTATGCCGGGTTTCCGTGCCGCCTATTGGCGCGCCAATAGGCGCGCCTACAGGCGCGCCTGCTTTGCCGTGTAGACCCCGTCCAGAGCGCCCTTAATAACCGCCAGCCGGGCAAGTTCTTTGCTGCCCATCATATATTTCATCCTCCTATTTTAGCCGAGAGAGGTGAACGATTCCCTCGTTACTTCAGGGGGTGAACTTATCACTTGTTAGCGACACTTTGAGGCAATTTTCTTGACATCACGCCAATCTGGTTTATACTGATTGTACGTCATTGGACATAAGATGTCTGATCATTGTAATGGAATGGCGTTATCACACTTTTTAAGTTATGGGGGAAGTTTATGGCAAAAGACTATGGGCCAATAGCGAAAGCGATTGCGGAACACCTTGGCGGCGTGGATAATATCGAAAATATTACGCATTGCATGACGCGGCTGCGTATCAATCTGCGTGATCCAAGTCTCGCGGACGATGCGAAACTTAAAAAAATCGGCGGTGTGCTTGGAATCGCGAAAGCAAGCGGGCAAATTCAGATTATCATTGGGAATAATGTCGCTGTAGCCTACAAAGAGATGTTAAAACTGGGGAATTTCGGCGAAGCGAGCGATATTGCCAAGGGCAAGAAAAAGGAAAAACTTACACTCAAACTGGTATTTTCGAAAATTCTCGACGCGCTTGTAGGAACTATGTCGCCCATTATCCCGCCCATCATCGGCGGCTCGCTGTTGAAGCTAGTCGCGATGTTGCTTACGATGGGCAAATTCATTGAAACCACGTCCGACACATTTCACATCATTAACGCGACAGGAGATGCCGTATTCTTTTTCCTCCCAATTATGGTGGCTGTATCGGCGTCAAAAAAATTCAACTGCAACACATACCTTGCCGCCGCAATTTCCGCCGTACTCGTTGTGCCGGAAATTACAGGGCTGCTGTCAGATGTAGTAGCCGTAGATCAGGGATTGCGATTCAAGTATTTTTTCTTTATTCCGGTACTGTCCGTAAAATACACATATACAGTTATTCCGGCGCTCATGATCACATGGATTCTATCGTATGTTGAGCGTTGGGTTGACAGTTGGACGCCTGCGGTACTCAAAAATTTTCTGAAGCCGCTCATCATTATGTTCATCACTGCGCCTATCGCGCTCGTCATTGTCGGGCCGATAGGATACTTTATAGGCTACGGTATTTCGGCATTTGTATTCTTCATCCATGACGTACTCGGCTGGCTTGCTGTCGCGATTATGGGTGCGCTCTGGCCGCTGCTCGTGCTTACCGGTATGCACCGCGTGTTTACGCCTACAATTATTCAGACCATCGGCACGGAAGGAAGTGAAGGCACGATTATGCCCTGCGAACTGGGCGCGAATCTGGCGCAAGGCGGCGCGGCACTCGCGGTAGCGGCAAAAACAAAGAACAAGGAACTCCGCCAAACCGCGCTTGCCGCCGCCGCGTCCGCTCTTGTCGCGGGTATTACCGAACCGGCCATGTACGGCGTGAACGTGCGCCTGAAACGGCCCTTTATCGCGGTTATTATCACCGGTTTTGTCTGCGGCGCTATCGCCGGAATGACCGGCCTCTCATCAAGCGCAATGAGCAGCCCAAGTATTTTTACCAGCGTGCAGTTCTTTAACTCGGAAAACTTTATGTGGTCGGTCGCATGGACGGTGGTTATCATCGTGGTTTCTATCGTGTTGTCGTTTATTTTGACGCTTGCGCTCGGCTTCAAAGACCTTCCCGAAGAGGAAGATGTGGACGAAACGGCTGATGGCAAGGCAAAACCGGTTCTCCATACCGTTACGATTGCGTCTCCGGTGAAAGGCGCTGTCGTGCCTATTACCGAAGTCAACGATGAAACTTTCGCATCAGGAGTGTTGGGAACGGGCGTTGCGATTCTGCCGGCGGAGGGCAAAGTGTTTGCCCCGTTTGACGGTGAAATCATGCAGTTTGAGACCGGCCACGCTGTAGGCCTCATTTCGCCGGACGGTTTCGAACTACTCATTCATATTGGTATAAACACGGTGGAACTCAACGGGCAGGGCTTCAAAACATATTTTGCCAGCGGTGCGCAGGTAAAGAAAGGCGATTTGCTAATTGAATTTGACGGCGCGGCGATAAAGCAAAAAGGGTACGACATCATAACCCCCGTCATCGTCAATGAACTTGGAGATTATTCGCGTGTAACCATAAACGCTTCGGGTAATGTCGAAGCGGGGGACGCGCTGTTGACCGTGCATCCATAACGGAGGTAGTTTGATGAAACAAAACGGTTTTCCCGCGGGATTTTTATGGGGAGGTGCGCAGGCCGCGAATCAGAGCGAGGGCGCGTACCTTGAGGACGGCAAGGGACTCACAACGGTAGACTTGATACCGCACGGCCCGCGCCGGCAGGATATTAAACTTGGGCGGGTCAATCCGGTAACGCTTGACGGCGCGGAATTTTATCCCAGTCATATAGGGATTGATTTTTACAACCATTACCGTGAAGACATCGCGCTGCTTGCCGAAATGGGTTTTAAAACATTCCGTCTGTCTATAGCGTGGAGTAGAATTTTTCCCAATGGGGATGATGACGCGCCCAACGAGGCGGGGCTTAAATTTTATGAGAATGTTTTTACCGAATGTAAAAAATACGGAATCGAGCCGCTTGTAACGCTTTGTCACTTTGATGTGCCGATGAATCTGGTCAACAAATACGGCTCGTGGCGAAACCGGAAACTCGTTGGTTTGTTCGCCCGCTACGCGAAAGTCTGTTTTGAGCGTTTCAAAGGTTTGGTTAAGTACTGGTTGACGTTTAACGAAATAAACATCCTGCTACATTCGCCATTCTCTGGAGCCGGCATCGCATTTACCGAAGGGGAACGGCGCGAAGCGGCGCTCTATCAGGCGGCGCACCACGAACTCGTAGCGAGCGCACTCGCGGTTCAGGCCGCTCACGCCGCGGATCCGGCTAATAAAGTGGGCTGTATGCTCGCGGGCGGACAGTTTTACCCGTATTCTTGCAAACCGGAGGACGTGTTTCTCGCCATGAACAAAGACCGGGAAAACTTGTTTTTTATCGATGTGCAGACACGCGGATATTATCCTCGTTATGCGCTCAAAAAATTTGAAGAACTCGGCATTTCTATTAAGACCGAATCTGGTGACGATGTAATACTGCGGGAACATACGGTGGACTTTGTGTCGCTGAGCTACTATTCGTCCCGTTGCGCGTCAACCGATCCCGCGTTGCAGCCGTCCGAAGGTAATGTGGTCAGGGGCGCACGGAATCCGCATCTTAAAACTAGTCAGTGGGGCTGGCAAATTGACCCGCTCGGCTTCCGCATTACGCTAAACGCGCTGTACGACCGCTATCAGCTTCCGCTGTTTGTTGTGGAAAACGGTCTTGGCGCGAAAGACCTTATCGAAGCGGACGGTTCCATCAACGATGACTACCGCATCGCGTATCTGCGGGAACATATCGCCGCCCTCCGCGACGCTATAGCGCTTGACGGCGTTGACGTGATGGGTTATAC
>JAISZZ010000013.1 GCA_031284385.1 Treponema sp. | reverse complement strand
ATTCATTTATCAGCTTGGCGGCCGCCGCCGCTTCGAGAAAACAAGGGCTTATGTAAATGTTTTTTTGCCAGCCATCCGTCCAGCGGGAAATATTGCCGCGCAGTTTATCAAGAGCGCGGAGTATAGGGGCGCTCTTTTTGCGTAGTTCCGGCTCGTACAGTGAGTACAAAATAACGCGGTACAGCAGATTTTCAATCCGCGCTTTTCTGTCGCGGGGAATATCAGATTCGCAAAGTTCCGCAAGGCGTTTAATCAGCGATACGCGCCCGTTGATTTTTTTTCTAACATCGTCAGCTTCGTTCCCAAGCATAGTAAGCGACAGCGGGCTGTTCATCCGGTATTCATAAAAGCAGCGCGGAAAAGCCGATATTTTTTCAGCGTAGCAGGCGGCGGCGAAGTTCAAATAATCATCATCATGCTGATAAGTTTCGCCGCATTTAATATAATGCCGCAAAAGAAAAGTTTTGCGGTAACAGTAACACCACACATTGCGGTTTACACGGCCTTCATGATTCCATTCCAAAATCAATTCATCCCGCCACGCGCTTATTTCATCTCCGTTAAAAACTATTTCTATTTTTTCTCCGCCGTCAGGATATTTAAACATTGTTTTATTAAATATCACCATATCCGCGTCTTGTTGTTGCGGACTTTCAAGAAAGTCCGCTAATTCAGGCAGCGCATCGCCGTAAATAATATCATCGCAGTCCATAAAAAATAGCCACTCACCTTTCGCAAGCAATATTCCCCTGTTACGCGCCGCTCCGGGCCCGCGGTTTTCTTCCTGCCGTACATAAATTATATTTTTGTATTTTCCGGTAAACTCAAGCAAATCATTCAGAGCCGATTTTTCTTCGTCCGGGCTGTCTTCGCTACAGGATGCGTCATCAACAAGAATTATTTCTATATCGTCAAAACCTGAGGAAATTATACTTTCCAGCGCTTCTTTTACGAGGTTATATCTTTTATAAAACGGTATTACAAAACTAATAAGCGGCATATCGTCCTTAAAATTCATACTTGGCGTATTCAAGCGCTTTGTCCGTTTGGATGGCCGCCGGAATCTCGTTGCCATATGTTGGACGGCCTCCGCAGAAATCGCAGACCTTTAGCCGCCTTCTATGCGCCAGCGCGTTTACCATGCCGAGCAGAGCGCTGTCAGAAATACTTTCGTCCAGCAGCGGCACAAATTCATGATATTCCTTTGGCGCGGCCTTGAGCGTGTACATATTACCGGCAGTGGGACAAAAAAACAATTTTCCGTCAACAATGGATACGACGCCACGAGTACAACAGCATCGCAGCAATTCGGCATTTTCCATGTCTGCCCGTCCATACTTGCGGACTGTAGCGCAGTTTTGCCACCTAAAGTCTCTCTTTATTTTTGTGACTATTCCATTTTGTTCACATAGATTTAACAGTTCCGGTATTTTTTGACGTGGATTATTATATTCGCTTATTTGAAGTGTTATGTTTGAATCTTTCAGCGCGTCCAAATTTTTTTGACTGGGAATAATTGTGCCGTTTGTAAGCACAGAACAAATAGTATACTTTGACGAGTACTGTTTTATTATTTCTATGTACCTGTACAGATCGGGAAACATGAACGGCTCGCCGCCAAGAACGCGCACTTCAAATATATGATCGATAACTTTAAAAATTTTTTCTATCGAGCGGCGCATAATATCAAAATCGGCGTGAGCGGGCTTGTCAAAATATTGCATAAGATTGGAGCAGTCTTTGCAGCGCAGGGAACACTTCATAGTTACCGGCACATCTATCGAATCAAGCACATTTTCCGCGGGGCGTGATAAGCGCCATTTATCATAGCAAAAAGATTCCGCATCTTCTACCGTAGAAGTATCAAGCGTAATCTCTTTATCAAAAACATAAAAATAGTAGGGCAGAAGTTTTTTGAATCCCATGTTCCGCAGCTTTCTTAAAACCGGCATAAATACCTGATCCAAACAGATTACAATGTGTATATCTTTATCGTTAAATTCATCAGGAACAAATATTGGTATTCCATTGTAATCTGTGCCGTGCAGCGCAGGGTTTCTGTCCATTATACATTTAATTTTTAATCCCATCGAAAGATACAACGGAATCAGTCTGCGCGCGATATTACTCATAGCGTAAACTGCTATGCTATCGCCGGTTTTTGGCGCAATGCTGCCCCATTCTTCCAACGGCGTACCTTCCGTCTTAAAAAACATTTTTCTTGCCATTAAATCAAACCTGTCTTTATAAAATTCTTTTTTTCTTTAAGGCCGAAAGATTCAAAGCCGCGAGCTATCTCCTCCGCGTGAATCCCAAAAATCAAAATCACGGCGTCTTCAAAACTTGAAATATCGTTCAGGCTGTACACGTTAATGCCCGATTCCCGCGCGCAGGAGGCGGCGCGTTCTGAGTCTTTGTTTTTGTCGATAAAGCCCAAAACATCCCCCCCCCCCCCCAATTCATTTATCAGCTTGGCGGCCGCGGCCGCTTCGAAAAAACAGGGGCTGATGTAAATGTTTTTTTGCCAGCCATCCGTCCAGCGGGACACATTGCCGCGCAGTTTCAGAAGAGCGCGGAGTACTGGGGCGCTGTCTTTGCGCAATTCCGGCTCATAAAGCGAATACAGAACAAAGCGGTAAAGCAAATGTTCAACCCGCGCTTTTCTGTCGCGTGGAATATCAGATTCGCAAAGTTCAGAAAAGTGCCTAAAAAATGCTCTACGCCCTTCAATAAATTTTTCAGTATTGGTTTCGAACTTCAAAGCAACAAGTGAAAGTGGACTACCAATGCGGTATTCATAAAAGCAACGCGGGAAAATAGAGATTTTTCTTGCGTAACAGGCGGCAGAAAGGGTTATGGAAACATCTTCCATATGGCAAGCTTCAATACATTTAATACCATACACTAAAATAAATGTTTTACGGTAACAATAATGCCATACTCCCCAGCCGTTATCAACTCCATGAGTAAAGTTCAAGAAATGCTTATTGAACCATACATCCAAATTCTCCATATTTTTAACAAAAAATTGTTTTTTTTCACGTCTGCTATCCGGGAATCTAAACATAACTTCGTTAAAAAATACTATATCCGTGTCTTGCTGCCGCGGACTTTTAAGAAAGAGCGCTAATTCAGGCAGCGCATCGCTGTAAATAATATCATCGCTGTCCATAAAAAAAAGCCACTCGCCTTTCGCAAGCAATATTCCCCTGTTACGCGCCGCTCCGGGCCC
>JAISZZ010000075.1 GCA_031284385.1 Treponema sp. | reverse complement strand
GCGGGGAAGGAACGGCTTACGGCTGTCCTTCCCCGCCCATCAGTTCTTCCCACCATGAATTGTCGGGCAGGTCTTTGTCTATCTGCATGAAGAGAAGCCCTTCGTTGCCCTGTGCCGGATAAAGCGTGTTTTGAATGTTTAAGTATGGCAGACTCGCGCCGGGGATGGCCGCGTCCGTTATGCCGGCCCGTATCATGGTTTCCCCCTATAATCAGATCGAATACCAACCGCAGAATATGGCGTGAAACGGCGTTCGTTGCATTGGTATTGAGGGCTAATTTGAGTTTGTGGATACTTGAAGATTACGAGCAGATAGCGAAACGTCTTGAATGTGAAAAACGAAAGCGGGGAATACGGTATCAGATGAGCAATGCTTATTAAGTTAGTGCATATGGTACCCCGTCCCCCTGTTCCCGCACTGCTTTATTCAAACGTTTTGCCCACCGGACGCTTATGCCGAGTTTCCGTGCCGCCAATAGGCGCGCCAATAGGCGCGCCAACAGGCGCGTCTATTGGCGCGCCTGCTTTGCCGTGTAGACCTCGTCCAGAGCGCCCATAATAACCGCCAGCCGCGCCAGTTCTTTGCTGCTAATCATATATTTCATCCTCCTATTTTAGCTGAGGGGGTGAACGATTCCCTCGTTACTTCAGGAGGTAAACTTATCACTTGTTAGCGATAATAGGCACTGCGCCCCATTGACATACTTTCTGTTGCAGCGTATGGTAATAACCATGGTTACAGTTGAGTCGGCAAACCATTTTTGCGTTGGTCTGACGCGGCATTCCACACGTGGATGCGCCAAAAACCTTCCGTCCTCTGTTATTTTCCCCCCCCCCCCCCCCAATAAAGAATCCCTATAATAAAGATTCGCATAAGATACAATTTAATATTCATTACGCGGTTTGTTATGGGATTCGCAAAAGCTATAAGGCGTTTGTAAATACGTTTTTACCGTTATTTCAACCCTCTGTATCTCGCATAAACCATATTTTACATGACAGTGGACTTGTTCAAGCACCTTATTGGTTCTCCCCTAAGCTGCAACAAATGCTGTACAAAATGCATGACACTTTGCTGTTTTTAAGCGAAAATTGTTCAAAAACTGAAGCTTTGAACAACTCCTGTAACAAATTTTCACGCAGACTTGCCGTTTCCGTGATGATAAATATGAACAATACCGCCGGCAGCCGAAAACCAGAAAGATTAAATTCGTGCAAAACGAGCATATACGAATTTTCAGTTTCATATGGAGGAAGTTATGCAAAAAATTATTAAATTTTTGCTTTCTATTTTATGGTTTATCAGACGCGCTATTCCGGATAGCATTTTTCATTCCAAAATATTAATTCCGATAAGGATATTTTACGGAAATACGCTAATGAATAGAAAGCGGAAATTGTTAGTCTTTGATGTGCATATTGCCGAGCAATGCAATCTGAGCTGTAGTGGATGTTTGCATTTTTCATCGCTTGCGTCCAACGCTTTTATAGATATCGAAAAATACGAGAGCGATTGTAAAAGAATTTCAGAACTAAGTGGCGGAGAAATTGACGAGATTCATATACTGGGCGGTGAACCGCTTTTAAATCCGCGTATTATTGACATTATGAAAATGTCACGCTCATATTTCCCGCACGGCACAATAATGATAATTACCAATGGAATATTGTTGAAAAACCAGCCGGATGAATTTTGGGATTGCTGCCGGACAAATAATATTTTAATTAGGATATCGGTTTATCCGATAAACTTAGATTACACTTTCATAATTGATAAAGCCAAGGCGTATCGGGTGCAATTAGAATTTACAGGGAAAATTATATCAAATGGCGGGAAGATAGTCGCGGCTGGTAATCTTCGCTGGTTGAAACTGCCTATTGATATTAACGGCATGCAAAACCCCAGAACAAGCAACGCTCTGTGCGGTTTTTCAAATAGTTGTTTTCAGCTTGTAGAAGGAAAACTATACAAATGCTGCCGGATAGCATATATAAAATATTTTAACAAGTATTTTAACGTGAATCTTGAAGTAACGGAAGACGATTATATTGACATATACAAGGCAAAAGACATGGATGAAATACTGGATAGGCTGCGTAAACCGGCACCATTTTGTCGTTATTGTAAACTGGACACCATTTATAACGCTGTCGAATGGGTACGGTCAAAAAAAGAAATTTCCGAATGGATTGTATGCGAGGATGATAAACCTTGCTAATGAACAGCCCTGCCCTCAAGGGCGAGGTATCATATCTTTCTTCAAAAAAGGGTAATGAACCAGATGTATGATAATAGACTTGTTCGATAACCGGTTGGTTATCTCACAGTCTTGCAGTTTTTCAGGCTAAAAGCCTGCGAACCAAAGGTTCGACAAAACTGCGGTTTTTAATGGAAGTTGTTCAAAAACTTTAGTTTACGATTGTAAATACCGGTTTTACCGTGCGGGGAATCCTATTCAGAACACGAATATCTGCGCAAGGGATAGAAGCGGTATAAAAACGCGCAGTGTTTTTATAATAGCGGATATCCCGGTCGCCGCGTAGCGGCGATGCGCCCAAATTCCAAAACCAAAACCAAATCCACAAGTTTAATTATGTTGGAATAATAGTAACATATTTTCGTGCAGACTTGTCGTTTCCGTGATGATAAACATTAACAATACCGCTGGCGGCCCGGCGCATTTAAAACCCTGCCGGCGGGGTGGGCTGATCAAGGTGCTGTTCTAGCGCCGCTCTGATACCGGCGGGAATCGGCTCGGACTTTTGGGTGATGAAGTTGTAGTAGACAAGCACGACACCGCCCTTAACGCAGAGTCGTCCGTTCTGCCACGCCTCGTGCTTTATTGAAAAAGATTTTCCGCCTATATGCGAAATCCACGTTTTTATCTCGACATCTGAATTGCAGTAAAGCTGCCCGATATAATCGTAATCCGAATGGACCATTACAAGATGCCAAGTCTCATGGTTAAAATCCAGATTCGGGTC
>JAISZZ010000063.1 GCA_031284385.1 Treponema sp. | reverse complement strand
GGCGATACGCTCCGATTATCACAGCGGGACGACGTGGGCGCCTAAAGGAAAGACCCCGGTAATAAAGACGACAGGGGCACGGTTTTCTGTCAATATGTTGTCGGCTATTAGCAGCAAGGAACACATGAGATTTATGGTAACGGACAAGACCTGTACGACAGTGATATTTATAGATTTTTTGAAACGGTTGTTATTTAAACAAGAGAGACCGGTGTTTCTGATAGTAGACGGGCATCCGGTACACAAGAGTAAAATGGTAAAAGAATATGCAGCAAGCACCGGAGGGAGATTGAGAATATTTTATCTGCCCGGATATTCGCCGGAATTGAATCCCGATGAGACGGTATGGTCATATGTAAAGCATCATGTGGTAGGGAATAATATAATAAGCGGTACTGAACAATTCTTGCGGGTAGTAAAAGAAGCGTTGTATTCATTAATGCATAGACCTTCTATTGTTTCAGCTTTCTTTAGAAAACCATCCTTACAATATATATGAGTTATTATTTATGAAAATTTTAGTAAGCGTCAGGTATTATTTTCCCCAAGCTGTTTGATTTTTGCTCTAACTCTGTTTTATCAGGATTTTGTATATTTTGCATATACGGATATTTTTCGAGAGTGAATTTATCCTGCGGTATCTTTTGTGACAGGTGCTCACGTTTATCGCCGAGTGTGAATTCCACAGAATTAAGCTGACCGATAACATTTTTTATATAATATTCATAAAGCGGATAAACGCCGCTCTCATCGCGCATAAACACTTGTACCGGATTTCCAAAAAAAGAATACGGGTCATCATAAAACCCGTCCGTGTTTTCAAGGGTAATATTACTTGAATTGAATTTCATCTTATTGGCTTCGATATTATCTGTTGTTTCTTTAATCATGGGATAATAGTTGAGGCCGCCGCGATAAACAACTTTATCGCGGCGGTATGTGACACCGGTAGTCAGGCCGATAACATACGTTATTCTGAAACCTTTTGGGAAAATCCAGGGCGGCAGTAGTTCAAGTATTATAAAGTAACAGACTTTTCCGTCCTGAAAAAATCGTCCGGGCGCGAGAGCGGCAAAAGTTTCCACTTCTTCGTAATATATATAATTTACAATAACTTCTTCTACTTTAATGGCGAATTCCGGTATTGTCGATGTTTTCCGCATGAAGGGACGCAGATTTCTTTGAGGGGAGTACGCAAGAAACCGCCATGTGCCGGCGCGATAGCAGGTGGCGTTTAGTACCGTGCGGGTTCTACCGATTTTAACATCAACACGCACTTATGCACCGTGTACTTCCCGCCATGGCGCGAGGCTTGCCGGATTTTTCTTTCGGTCATTACGGCATTGTTCGAGAAGTTCGCGCTCTTCGATAGAAAGCCTGTCATCATCGGCGCTTTTGTCTATAAGAAAGTCAAGCAACGGCCGCAATATGAAAAGATTGCGTTCCGAAATGTTGTCAATAATACCGTGTATTTCCTGTCGTACTGAAGCGTCCATTCGTTACTCCTTATATACTTGCCCACGTGGGGCAATTTTAAATATGTCTATACAGCCGCCGCCTGTCGTATAAAGTATGCGCCAGCCTCCTACCCTTAACCGGAAAACGCTCGGGCCGTTCGTCAATTCTTTTATATACCCTTCAGCAGGTTCTTTTTCTAGTCCGTTTATCGCGGCAGTAATACGGCTTAACATTGGCTCGCTTAACCGCTTGTATTGTTTTCGGGCGGTATTAGTTAAAAATACTTCCGTACTCCCCTGCTTACGGCGTAACCGTGTCTAGTACAGCGCTGATTAACTTGGTACCTAAAAATTATTCACGCATACTCATTATAACACTTACACCTTTCATGTAAAAGCATTAAAGGACGCTTATCCGGTATAACATTTTTATCGTTATCATGCCCTCCCCCTACACCGCTACCTTGTAAATCTCGATTGAGCCGCCTTTGTCGGCAGGCCGTTCTCAGCCAACCTGTACCAGCGGTTCGCTGAAACCTGTAGCACCTCCGCCACCGCCTCCGGCATATTGGGGATATATACTGAGGTCGGGAGTTCCTGCTGCACCACCGGAACCTGCTTTAGTTTCTACTAAATATATGTAGTTGCGCTCTGCATCGTTTAATACTTTCCCCTTCGAGCCGTCGCCGCCAGCCCCCTTCGGTTATATCCCTTTTTAGGTTGTTAATATCTAAAGATAGTCCAATCGCTGCACTGCCGTCATTTTCCGCCATAGGTGATTACCCCCGTGATAAGACATTTTAGGTTCTTACGAAGGCGTTATTTTTTTGTTCGGCTCGGACTGGAAGTCCGCAAGCAGTTATCGTTTTTGTGGCAGGGACGACTGCGGGAAAGGCCGGGTGTTTTTACAGTGTTCCACCAGTTGACGGCATCGTGGTTAATGAACTCCGAGCCGTTGTCGTGCGGAAACTTTGTTTCCGGTGAAACTCGATAATGGCGAAAGGGCTGGAGTGATAAACGGTTTTCAGGCACTCCAGTGTCCAGCGATGGGCATTGTTAGGGAGGCATGAGAGCCACAGCCAGCCGGAAGCGACATCAAAGGTGAAGCCGGAACGAAGTTCCGCAAATTCCCCTGAATCGGAATTGCCGCAATGATGTCGGACTAAAGTCCGCCTGTATCGGTCTGGCAAAATCCGGGGGTAGAACGCTTTTCTTAATGCGGCATCCAGTCCTTCGGTTACTTTTTAAATGATGCATTTCGTAGGGTTATAAAAACGCTGTCTAAATTCGCGCTTTTATCTGTCCGCGCCATTTCACGCTATTAATCAGTGTGATACGTGGTCAGAAGCCACGAATTACACTGATTAAACCGAGTATTACACCGAATAGTAATCTGTTCAATCCGCGTAATCTTGGATGCCTAAGGCAACGCTGATTAACTTGAGGCCTCGCCGGCGCATCATCGTTACCCTAAGTAGCAAGCCTATTTCATTGACAATACGCACTCGCATAAATCAGTGCTTCCCAAACAGCATCAGCGGGATGTTGTCAACTTTTCGTATGCGGCGGCTATTTGTTCTATCAGGGCAGTGTCGTCAAGGCCAGTAAGCGCGGTAACAAGCTGCCTTATGCCGGCGACATCCAGTTCTTTACGCATAGCTTCCAGTTTGGCGCTTTCCGCATCCCCCCTGTCCGTGTGGGCAAGAGCGAAGGCGGTGGTTTCGAGCAACGCTGCACAGCTAAGGCCGCGTTCCTTGAGTTCACGAATCGGGCGAATAAAACGCTCGTTAAAACCGAGTTTTCTGATAGGCGACCGCGCCACGCGGGTACAGGTGTCGGGATTGTTAGGGTTTTCAAAACGGCTGATTATTTTTTCGATGTACTCCCCGTGAGCCGCCTTGTCGAAACCCCATTTGGCGATAAGCAGGCTTCCGGTCTCGCCAAGCGTCCGCCGCAGCCGTTCAAGGATGCCGGCGTCGGTTACAGCCTCGCCTATCGTCCGGTAACCCAGCCTAGCGCCGGCGTAGGCCGCCACCGCGTGCCCCGTATTCACGGAAAACAGCTTTCGCTCTATGTATGGCTCCAGATTATCGACATAGCGGACTCCTTCCAGCGTGATTTCCGCGGCTTTCCGTCCGTCATTCGCGACAATCCACTCCCTAAACGGCTCAACGGTAACGGCAAGCGGGTCATCGTGCTGTTGAACGGGTACAATACGGTCTACGGCCGCGTTAGGAAAGCCCACATTCCGCTCAACATAGTCCAGCGTTTCAGGCGAAAGGTATTTTTTTACCTCGCCCCGCAGAAATTCGCTGCCGCCTATCATGTTTTCGCAGGCAATCACGTCCAGCGGAACGCCGGAATTCTTTTCCCGCCGCGCGTCAAGCCCCCGCGCTATGAGTTCCGCGATAAAAGGCAGCACGGAAGGGCCTATCGCGGTGGTAACGAGCCGCGCTTCCGCGATGGCCGATGCTACGCCGGCGCTATCCGTCTTACTGTTGATGCCGCCAACATTGCTCACGGTAAGGAAATCCTTCGATTTTCCGGCAAACTCAATTTTGTACGAGCCGCGCTTCCGCAGTTCGCCGATAACGGCTTCGTTTATATCAACAAAATCAACATGAAAGCCGTTTCGGAACAGAACCTCACCGATAAAGCCGCGCCCTATATTCCCCGCCCCAAAATGTACAGCCCGCGGCGCGCTCATTTACCCGCCCCGCTTTCGCCGCAAAACATATTGTATATGGTTTCGCGGTTCTTTTGAGCCGTCAGTTTGAGAACATCGTCCCCATCGTCGATGTTGTCAACGATGTTTCCCAGTATGTCCAAATGTTCCTCGCCCCGCGCCGCTATCCCTATCACAAGATGAACGGGTACGCCGTGCCAGTCAACAGGCTCATTGTAAGCAAGAACCACTATACCGGCGCTTTTTACATACTGTTTGTACTCTTTTTCTCCGTGCGGTATCGCTATGAAATTCCCTATCCCGCAGCTAAACGAGTGGTCGCGCGCAAGCATACCTTCGACATACTTTTGTTCCGCGTAACCGCTGTCAACGAGCAACTTTCCGCAACGCAGTATTGCTTCATCGCTCGTCTCTTTTGGCAGATCAAGTATAATATTCTCGATCTTAAACATTTTTTTTGTGTCCGCCATACAATTTATCCTCCTAAAAATACGGCCAGCCGCCTTTTAAATAAGCGGGTATCAGTTGTTGTCCCCGCCATTTTCCGTGTTCACGATGATTCTTAGTACAGAGGGGGGCGCTATTTCCATGCCGTTACCGGCATATAGCCGCCTCTCTGTCGCGCCCCCCTGCCTCCAGCCGCCGCTTACGCGTCGTCTTACGTCACCCCCCAATCAGTGGCCTAAACGCCGCCCATCCAGCAATCTAGCGACCCAATCAGCGCTGCGCTGCTCACTAGTTCTTTAACAGTTCCTTGCAAAATTGAACAAGATACTCAGAAATATCATTTTCGAGCATTACCCGAATCCGCTCAATATCGCCGCGGTGAACCGCGTCAAGAAAATCATATTCCTCAACAAGGGCGCCGCTGATAATTCCCATTATTTCCGTCATGCCGCCGCCCGCGCTCCCCGCAAAACCTGCCGGCTGGTTTTTATGCGAGTCATCCCCCCCCCCCCCGCAGACGGCGGGGGCAGCAACATCAGCGCACAGCTTTTCGCCCCGCAAAAGTAACTCTGCGTAAAGGCCGCCGCCGCCCCGCCGTCCCGCCTCGCGGGAGTCAGGACGGCAAAAACGGGAACCTCCACGCCCGCGCTTCGGGCGTGGAGCAGCACGAGCGAAAGCCGGCTCAATACCTGGGACGAAAGCGCCTCGCGTTCCAGCAGAGTCTTTTCAATTAGCGCCGCGCCTTCTTCGTCCCTGCCCGCGG
>JAISZZ010000044.1 GCA_031284385.1 Treponema sp. | reverse complement strand
CGCTACGCTCCATTCCCACGGCTCACTACACCCACAGTTTGCCAGCCCTAAAAATGCTACGCATTTTTTTATTCGGGCTGTCAAACCGTCGTAAACAGCCGGAACGTTATACGAAATTTGGAATGCCCCATTTTTTTGTAAAAGGTATTGACAAAAATAATAAAAAACTGAAATAATGAAGATGCGCCGCCCTCCATGGCAACGCACCGAAAACAAGGTTCGGACGAACCGTAAAAAGGATGAGAATGATTTTGAAAAGGCAGTTGAAAAATTGGTTTATCATATTTGTTGGTATTGTCTCATTTATATTTCTCTCCTGTGTAAAAAGAACAAATGAAATAGATACGGAAAAAAAGAATGAATTAAATATTACCTTAAAAATAAAAGAAATCGAGGAAGAAATTATACAAAATATCACTGATTATAATGATATTGACAATGAAATTGATACTGATGAAATCATATCAATAATGGATGGTTATGAGTTACAATCGAATAGTTGTATAGTAAAGATAAATGATAGAAATTATGATTTATTAATCGTGGGAAATTTATTGAAGTCGTATAATAATATTAAAACTATCTGGGATAATATCAGTAAAGAGAATATACAAAGATTAACAACTGAATATGTAACCGCTAAAATTGAAAAACAAGAAATGGATGATTATGCCCTAACAAACGCTCTATTATATTATTCATATCAAGCCGAAACAGCGGCGGCTTTCTTTCCATATTTACTTGAACAGTTTCAATTAACAAACGGCCAGTATAATGCGGGTGAATTACCGGAAATATCTATTGATTTGCCGCCGTTATCAATGACAGCAATAAATATTGATGGAATACATTATAATGCAGTCGCGGTTGAAACTTTACAATCACTTATGGAACAAAAAACAGACGCTTTGAAACAAAAAACATGTAATGAACTGACAAATGAAATTAATACGCAATTTGCTATATGTGTCGGTAATGTTGATGCATATCTGGATTGGTATTATGGGTTCACAACCGGATTAGGTAAAACATGGGAGACAATCAAAGGCGCTTTGGATCCCAATAAGACCGCAGCGGAAGCCGTGCGGGAATTTATGATAACCAACTACACGGGAAAAATTGGAAACGGCACAAATTTTAAAAATATGCTAAATATATTGCAGTATAACAGAGATGAAACAATATATCTCGCGCTTGTTTTTACATCGACATTGGAAAATTGTATTTTGGAGCCAAGTCCGTTGATAGAGACAACACAAGATATTACAGGCGATGACTATATGTCATCATTTATTGAACTTTCAGATTATTTGAATAAGGTTGTTTCAGAAGGATTGCCGGTTATGGGCATGGGGAATAAACTTGACACCGATGGTATTCTTGCCCTGGATATTGCAAATCTGGTTGTTAATTTTATTCCGGGGGTAGGGTTTATTGCCGGTATAGGTTTGGATTACCTCACATTAAAACTGACAGAACATTGGAAGCGCCCTGAATTTAAGGAGCAAATTATTTCTTCGATACTTGACACCAAGAAAAATTTACTTGAAATTGTTCGTGTTGAGAATATAGGCGGAGGAAATGAAATTGTGCATTAGAAAATGCTTGTTTCTGGTTTTTGGTCTGACTATCGCTTTTGATGGTCTTCATGCGCTTGGAGCAGCTGATAATGTTGCTTCTTTTGCGGTTAATCATGCCGATGATGTCGCCCGTGCTGTTATTATTAACGCGGATGATCTTGTTCAGGCTGGCTTGCTTCACGTGGATGATGTAATGAGAGTTGGCGCTCTCCACGCCGATGATTTTGCGCGCCTGACCGTGCTTCACGCTGATGATTTTGCCCGGCTGAGTTTAAAAACCGGCGATAATATTATTTATGATTTTTCAAAAATTCATCTGCGGGCGCATACTTTAACGACCGTTGTTGACAGCGCTGACGATATTGCGCTTAAAGGTATGCCAAAGGCTGCATTTGCTGGCAAATATGGTGATATTTTATCAACAGATATTACTGCGTTTACAGGAAAACAATATAAAAAAATACAAGCAGTATTAAAGGGTGAGCCTGTGCCTACCAGGGGATTCATTAATGGGAAATATCTAGAAGGCGATGAATTCATACAGGCTTTGGGTAGCAGGGCAAATCGGATTAACGATTTTCTTAATACCCAAACAATATCAAATGGAACAAAATTATTGCGCGGCGATAATTTGCCGGAGAATGCTTTGAGGCAGCTTTATAATATCGGCGACATTAAAGGCAAGAATGTTCAGGAAATCGCGGATATGATAAGAACAAATAGAAGAACATTCAATCCATCATCATTGACAAGCGCAAGTCTGCCCAATGTAAATAAATCATTGATTGATGAATTCGCTTTATATGGCTGGGAGGGGACTACCGGTAATTTTAAGATAATCAGGGAGTTACAGGCGCTCCCAGGAACCAAAGGGTTTAATATTTCCCAATTAAGTAATGTTCGCGGCCAACAGGAATTTCTTATGCCCAAAGGGTTAAGAACGATGGTAACTCATGCCATGCCGGATAAAGTAACAATGAACGGAGTTACCTATGATGTTATAAGAGTTTTTGAAACGATTATTCCATAAAAAACGCGAATACAGCATAGCGCTTGGATGAGGAATGCGTATTTTGCCATTCTATAAGGTTTTCCGCATATCCCGTAATTGAAAATATTTTAAAATCGCCCGGCATAATTTTTTTGGTGCAACAATTATTGCAGCAACGGCAGGAAAATATAAAGACCGCGCAAGCGGTATATTTGGAAAAACAGAAGAGACTTATTGGTAAATAATGAAACCCGCCGCGCCGTCCATGGCGCGGCGCTTCGTAGTGGTTTTTTGTTGAATTATTGGCTTAAGAATTTATTGGAGAGTGGGGTATTCCAAACTTCGCATAACAGGACTGTTTACGTTTCGCCGCAGTAGCGGCTCGGGGTTTCGTTCGCCTAGGTCATTGCGCTACGCTCCATTCCCACGACTCACTACACCCACAGTTTGCCAGCCCTAAAAATGCTACGCATTTTTCTATTCGGGCTGTCAAACCGTCGTAAACAGCCGGAACGTTATGCGCAATGCCCAAAAAATTTGTTAAAATTTTTGTGTCAATAACGAGCGATTCGATCACCCCTTACGGTACCTAATTAACGGGCGATTCGATCACCCCCCCCCCCCCCTTGGCGGGCAGTTCGGGGGGGTTGTCGCTGGCGAAAAAGGAAGCGTGAATAAGGCGTTTGGTCACCTGCGGCAAATGGGATTTCTTGTCTTTGTTCAGAAAGTCCAAGAATTTTACCCCGTAATACCTTTTGTCATAATACGCTTTAAAGCCTATCTTTTCGCTGAACAAAAACACGATGTGTTTTTTGACCGGAGGCCGGAGGCTGTCAACCTGAAAGGTGTAATTATGAAAGGAGAAGCAGCCGCAGTTGTCCGTTTTACGGTCGTATTTGGCCGCAAGCAGGGTGTCAAGGTCGAAGCCCACCGGAACGGGCGAAAAGGCGGTTGTGTCCTTGCAGGCAGGTTCCCGGTGAAACCGTTGGTTGAACCCAGCTATGAACCGCGGGAGGGCGGCGTTGGCAGGATGCCGTCCCGCATTCCCGTGAATGACCGCCCCATCCCCCTGTTCCCGCACTGCGTTTTGCCCGCCGGACGCTTATGCCGGGTTTCCGTGCCGCCTGTAGGCGCGCCTACAGGAGTGCCTACAGGCGCGCCTGCTTTGCCGTGTATGCCCCGTCCAGAGCGCCCTTAATAACCGCCAGCCGTGCCAGCTCTTTGCTGCTCATCATATATTTCATCCTCCTATTTTAGCCGAGGGGTGAACTTATCACTTGTCAACGACATGACGAATGCGCGCTGTTGTCCGCCGGCTTTAAATTCCGTATAATTCGAGTTGGCCGCCGCCGGTTAGCGGCCAGCGCGGTTTTCAATGTTGTTGTACAAACAGAATTTATCTGCCAAAATTTGACATTTTGAAGCCGCCTCATTCTATTATTTATTAAGGGAGGTATCATGGCTTACGGTAAATTTTCCGGCATGAAACAAATTGCCATTTTAGGTTTGGGACATTTCGGAAAGAGCATTTTGGATGAATTGCTGGAACTGAATGTTGATGTACTTATTGTTGATAAAGATAGGGATGTCATAGACGCATACAAGGACGCGCCTGTAAGTGCGATGGCGCTCGATATTTTAACCGTAGAAACACTGCGGAAAATACTGCCTGAATCTATTGATGCGGTAATTATCGATATGGGTGATAAGATAGAAGCATCTGTTCTAGCAGCCAGTTATTGCGCGAAACTTAATATAAAAACTATTATTGTCAAAGCGGAGACCGGCCCGCACGGTGAAATACTTGAATTAGTCGGCGCTACAAAAGTTGTATTTCCAAACCGCGAGGCGGCAAAGCGCATAACGCCGCTGCTGCTTTCCACATCAATGCTTTCATATCTGCCGGTAATCGGCAGTCTAGCGATAGCGGAACTTGCGATACCAGACACATTTTTTGGAAAAACGCTGCTGGAAACTGAATTGCGAAAAAAACATCAGCTCAATCTGCTCTCAATACGGAACGGAGAGGCGGAATACGCAATTTGTGATCCGGCATATATTTTTAATGATGGGGATATTGGCCTTTTTTACGGCAGCAGCGAAGCTCTCAGAAAATTTAGCGGCAGTCCGCTGAATGAAAATCATCCGCAGCGCAATTTTATTCAAAAAATGTTAAACGCGCTGCGAAACGCCTAAGGAACTGTAAGGAAATAACATGACCAAATGGTCATGTTATTTCCTTATTGCATAAGCAATTTATTGCTTAGGAATTTAATAAAATGCTGTGCATTTTATTTTTTTACAGTTCCTAAGATGCGGCAGCTATGTTGGCGAAACTTCAAGTTAATCCGCGCTTCCCTAATCCGCGAATTGCAGTATCGCATTTTCTATGAATGAAAGTATCCGGTATCGAAGAAACGGCGGTATGCTTTCATTCAGATTGTTTTTCCAAAGGTGGGTAAAAGCGGCGGCCTCTTTTTTGGCGAGCGGAAGTTTTTGACCTATTAAGCTCGCTTCGCAATTCCTGTCGCGTAAAATAAACGAGCCGGAAAAAACAACGCGCACATCGGACAGTATATCATTCTGTATGCGGGCAAGAAAAACTATAAAACCATTTTCAGTTTTGTCTGAATCCGTGGAATAAAAATATTTGCAGAGCGTAAAATCCCACTGTTCCAATGGGATTCTTACGCGGTATAGAATTTCTTGCGGAAAAAATATATTCAGCTTGTCGGGGCCGGTAAGCCTGAGCGCACTTATCCAGCGGGACTGGACGTTTGTCCGCAGCTCACAACGGACATCAAGAGCTATTAACGCCGCGGCGAGCGGCTCCGGCTCAGAAGTCTGGCAGACGATACTGCCTATACTTATCAGATTTCGCAGAAACCGTCCATAAAGAACATCCAGTGATTGCCGCATTACATCGGGTAAAATTTTCCCCAGTTTAAAAATTTGATTCAGATTAACCATTGACCCGATTTCAATGTAGCGTTCCGTGCGGTTAATATTATGAAGCTCTGTAATTTGATTAGCATCGATAATAACTTTTGGAAGGTCAACAGTTTTACCACGCTGGTCAAGCATTTTGTATATGTCATAAGAAAAAAGATTTGCCGTTCCAAAACGGTTGGCCGCGCTAAAAAATTCCTGCAAGTTGGACGGATAAAAAATTTGACTAATTGTTTCGTTCATTGAGTCTCCTATTCCGTATTTCAGATGCCGCGATGAGCGCATCCGCTAAGTTTTCACCGAGCGTGCAGCGGCATCGTATACTGTTGAAGGCGGTAAGTATTTCGCTTCGCGATGGAAGTTCCTTTTCCGCCAGCAAGGTTTCAGCCAAAAGTATTTTGGGGGCGTTGCAAAAACCGCAGTTTTCTACATCATGAAGACTGAAAGCGCTGTGTATATCGGTGTATTCATCTGTAAGCTCGAAGCCTTCGATGGTAATGATCTCGCTGCCGCGCGCACGGAAGGCCGGTATAAGACAGGCGGAACTTACCGCGCCGTTGAATATTACGGCGCAAGCCCCGCAACGCCCGCCAAAACATCCGTATTTACTGCCTGTCAGTCCAAAATCATTACGCAGTATGTCTATTAAACGGCGGTTTGGCTCGGCGTTTATCGTAACATCCTCGCCGTTCAAAATGAAAGTTATGGTCATATACAAGCCTCGCTGATTTATTTGAAAACAAACTCCGCCGCTTTGTCAACCGGTATTACAGGTAAGTTATGGTTCTATCCGACGGCGGCTTTCGGGGTGAGGAAACTTCATTACCCTACTTTTATGTTAAAGCCAATAGAAAGGTAGGGCGCGGCGCCAAGCATGACATAGCCCACGTTAAATGAATTCACGCGGCTTTCTTTTTGTTTGGTTTCTTTATTTAGGTATTCAAGGTAGTTAAAAAAATAACACGAAAAATCGGCGCCCAAAAGCAGGAATAAGCGTCTTCCAATATTTAATCTAAAACCTGTGTCTATATCAAGGCCGAAAGAAAGATAACAGGTCTCTACAAGTGTATCTTTTGTATCCGTTAATTTATTCATGCCAAATAGAATCGATGCTCCGCCGCCCGCAAAAAATTGTAAATTTTCTGTAAAAGTATCGAATGTACCGAGTACCTCCAATTCAAAAAAGCCAAGAGACGCTTCCGGTTGTTCGCTTATCAGCGGAATACCGTCTCCGCCGGTTATATAATAAGCGGTTTTCTGGGATTTTCCGCCGCCTACAAAATTTATCGACAGCCCGCCGTCCCAGAGCAGAGATTCAGCCCAAAAAATTACTCCCAAATTGAGGCCGCCCGCCGATATATGCCCCTCCGAGCCATTTACGCCGTCAGATGCACGTTCCCAATAGTATACCCCACTCATTTCAGCCGCGAGACCAAGCCCAAAATGATACCCGTTTGAATACGGGGCGGCGCACAAAAACAGCGCAAGGCCGAAATATAATTTAATTTTTATAAATTCCTTACAAATTATTTTAACGGGTCATAAATGTAATTTAAAAGAAATACGTGATGATTCCCCTCCGGTATTCTTTCCGCAAAAACAGTATCTACGCGTTCCTTTAAATTTATCCCCTGATCAATGCCGTTTATTTCTACTTTTTTTGCTATCTCTAATTTGTCAGAATCCGGTGAATAAAAAAATGACAGACTCAACATACCTACGGAGGCGGTATCCCCGTTACCCATAACCAAAGGATTGCTGTATTCATCACTATCTATAAATTTTGTTGATGTGCTGACATTGTAAACACTGTCAAAAAATATAGGGGCGATGACATTTATTTTTGTATTGCCCGGCATACTGTTTGATATAAATTCAACAGTAATAGGAAACGTTTCCAACCTTCCCAATGTTACGGTACTGCCGTTTGTCAGTACGGAACCGTCCGCTTTTTTTACAGCAATACTGAACCGCCCGAAAGCCGGCGCATCCGGGCTTGAATTTGCTATCGAGGCCTCATCCGCCTGACCGCCGAGATATGCTAACACCATAAGCCCTCCGACTAGGGCTCCAGCTATGCCTATAAAAGGAAGAAGCGGACACCAAACACCTGCAAATAAAACGCCATTTGAAACCAGCAGAATAATAAATTCGTCAACGGCAACTCCCAACACGGCTCCCGCAGTTCCGAAAAGAGAAACACCCGCAGCCATTAAAGCGTTCATTTCGGCGGCAAGTTTTGTAAAACGCTTGCTAAAAAATTTCTCCGCCCCTTTGCCAACATAACCAACAAAATCTGTAAATCCGTTACTGACATATTCCGCCCAATCACACACTCCGTCAACAAAATCCGTAAACCCATTGCTCGCATCTTCGATCCAATCGTCAAAAAAATTAAATTGCGTATATGCGGACATCGAAGCCGGCGGCGTTTCATTTGACGGCTTGTACGTTAGTATTGTCCATATACATAAAGCGATAAATATATTGCGCTCGCGAATATTTTGCCCTTCCGTTAATTCTTCGGAAAATTGATACGCTTCTAATATGTTTGAATTGAACGGAATACCGGTGAGCGTTCTTGTAATATTCAGCCCCTGCATCGTTAGCGAAAAAGAGCCATTCGTCATATCAACATCATGAAAAACAGAATATATAGACATTTTAGATGTATTCATAATCAGTTCGGAGGGAAAGTTATCGCCTGTTTTTTTGAAATATACCGTAACAACAAAACCGTCGCTCTCGTTATCATTATTTGAAAAGAAGCGTACTACATGACTGTTCTCTAATTCTTCCGCGACAATCATCAGGTTTTCCGTTTCTCCTGTTCTTTTTTGCGCTATATACGCTGTTATTCCCATGTCATCTTCCGCAGGCTGCATATTTTCATTGAGGAATGTATGAAAAACATTACGCGGTTCTGCCGTTTCGCTGTCTCCGCCGGTTACGGGGGGATCATCTTCCGCGGCGGACTGGATTGCCGGCTGGCCGCAGCTTGTAAATGTAAACACAGCCAAGAGTACGGAGGCTGTAAGCCTGTAAAACGGGTTTATATGGTTTGTTTTCCGCATAAGTCCTCCTTTCATCGTACCATCATAGCGTGTTCGCTTGTTTTTTCAATGGAAACAACAGTAAGATACGTGAAAAATAAGCATGAATAACAGAATGAGGCATTTTAGCTGGTATATTCGCAGTGTGGCGGCTCATTCGCCTTGTAATTCCTGCCTGTGTCCGTCCAAAGTAAAGCAAACATCGCGGGCAAGCGCCGGTATCGATTCAAAATGATGGTTACAAGCCTGCGTGAGCGCTTGAAGGTAAGCCGCCGGAATTACGCAGTACGGCAATTCACTTATCAATTCAGGATGATTCTCTTTATGACTGCTTTCCGAAAGAAAAAGATTTATACGCGGGATAGGTGCCGATGTGGCGAAACAATAATTCAAATATTTATCTTCGTGAATTTTGCCTTCTTCGTAATCTAATTTTTCATAAGCCGTCCAGCCTAATGCACAGATAATATTTTGAATCAGAGCGCGGCGTACGGCGTGGGAGTCTATCAGCTTTCCAGTACAAACGGACATCCAGATACTTCGTATTTTGGGCGAAAAGTCTATCAGGTCTATCTCCAATTCGATGATGGCCGCCGTAAGCGGAGGCGGTTTTCCTGCTTGACCGGCATCCTTTTTTTGTAAAAATTTAGCGCCGTATATATCATCAAAATTGTAGTGCGGATAGCAATATTCGTAAGCCAGAGACATGATGCCTATGCCGCGCATGGGTTGTATTTTTTCGCCGGATATTTCCGCACGGCGGCGCAAAAGTTCGTAAGCCGCCCATTTCCGCCTGTAATCACCCTGGTCCATCAGTGTTTCCGTCAGTTTTTCTAGTTCACCGGATGGTATTTTTTTTTCGTTATAGTGATTTTTACGCCATTCGGCGGCATCCACCCCCAGCGTGCCGGCAATTTTGGCTATGTGGCGTTCCAGCGCGAATATACCCTGCGCCGCCCCGAAACCGGCAAAAGGGCTCGCGGGGGGTAAATTTACCGCAACAGCCGCCGCGTCCAGCTTTATTCGCCCCAATTTATAGTTTCCGGCGGCAGCCTTGGCTAT
>JAISZZ010000179.1 GCA_031284385.1 Treponema sp. | reverse complement strand
ATGTTCGAGGTATACAGGACGGCTGAACTTTCAAACGTGGGTTTCGGCGCCGACAAACACCACATCCCCTTTTCTGCCATAACGCTGGAGTAAAGGATGACAAAATTCATTATCAAGCGTGTTTTGATGTTGATACCCATGCTTTTCATCGTGTCAATCGTGGTATTCGCGCTGCTGCACTCCGGGCCAAACGACCCCGCGATGAGCTACCTCAGGCTTTCAAATATACCGCCCACAGATGCGGCGCTGGAAAACGCGAGGCGCGAGCTGGGGCTCGATAGGCCGCTTATCACTCAGTATATTGATTGGATTTCCCGCGCCGTCCGCATGGATTTCGGCATCTCCTATGTAACCAAAGCGCCGGTAACAAAACATCTGCTGCATTATTTACCGAACACGCTCTACCTCGCCGCGGTTTCAATCCTCATCATGATAACGTTAAGCATTCCCGCCGGTATCCTTGCGGCGAAGTATCATGGGAAGTGGCAGGATGATGTACTGCGAGCCGCCGCGTATATTGGCGTTTCCATACCGAGTTTCTGGTTTGCGTTCCTGATGATATTTTTATTTGCGATGAAACTGAAGTGGCTGCCCGCTCTCGGCATGGGCGGCCTGCGCCATGTGTTGATGCCGGCCTTTTCTGTCGCGTTGATGTCCGCCTGTATCAACGCGCGACTCTTGCGCGGCAATATGCTTGAACAGATGAACACTCGCTATGTGTCCTATGCGCGGCTGCGCGGCGTGCGCGAGTCTCTTATAACTCGCCATCATGTGTTAAAAAATTCTTTCATCCCTGTCGTTACCGCAATGGGAATGCATATAGGCGAGATTCTGGGCGGCGCTGTCGTTGCTGAAGTGATATTCGCGTGGCCGGGCGTGGGGCGCTACGCGGTTTCCGCCATCTACAACCGCGATTTTCCGGTGATGCAATGTTTTATCCTGATGATGACCGTGATATTTGTGCTGTGCAATCTGGTCATAGACATCCTGTACGCCGCGCTCGACCCGCGTATCCGCTACAGTGAAGGAGGCGTTTCTCATGCATGATATTGGAGCCGGAACCGGCTGTGCACACGGTTCCCACGAACATACGGATACCGGAAAACGTGTTCCCGCGCCGCTCGCCTTTTCGCGGTTTGTACTCGCCCTGCTGCTTTTTACGGCGGTATTCGCGCCGGTTATTTCTCCGCGGGATCCATACTCAATAAATGTTGACGAGCGTCTTGCGCCGGCAAGTATTCAACATCCATTGGGGACAGACCATCTGGGACGGGATATGCTTTCACGGCTAATCTGGGGAACGCGGGTATCACTTGGCTCTGTCGCCTTTATCGCGGTTCTGATAATGGCGTTGGGTTTTACGCTGGGCGCGATAGCGGGATTTTCCGGCGGCATTGTGGACACGCTTATCATGCGTGTTTGTGAAGCCTTTATGACTTTTCCCACATTCATTTTGGCGCTTTTTCTGATAGGCATCTTCGGCACGGGAATGACCAACGTTATCCTTGCCATCGTGCTGACACACTGGGCATGGTACGCCCGTATCGTCCGAAGCATGGTACTAAACCTTAAAAACCGGGACTATATACTTGCCGCCCGTGCTGCGGGCGGCAGCGGCTTCCGCATCTTTGTCCGGCATATCGCTCAACCTGTCTTCGCTCAACTTATGATACTGGCCACCCTTGATTTAGGACACATGATGCTGCACGTCTCCGGCCTGTCATTTTTAGGACTTGGCATACAGCCGCCATCCCCAGAATGGGGATCCATGATAAACGATGCCCGCCAGCAGATATGGACAAACCCTCAGTTGGCGATAATTCCGGGAATGATGATATTCTTGACGGTACTGGCCTTCAATATTCCCGGCGATTATCTCCGCGATAAAATCGATCCTGCCTTGGTACAGGATGAAGGATGTTGCTGATGAATGATATTGCGCTGGAAATCAGCAGTCTACAGGTACACGCCAATCAGAGTGAAAGAATTCTTGTTGATAATCTTTCGTTTACGCTCAAAAAAGGCGAATCGCTTGCGCTCGTGGGTGAATCAGGCTGCGGCAAGACGATGACGGCTTCCGCAGTGATGGGGCTGCTTCCCGCGGGCGTGCATAAAACGTCAGGCCGAATAATCATTCTGGGCGAGGATACGGCGGTATGGAGCGCGGAACAGTACCGTTCCGCACGAAACAAGCGCGTCAGTATAGTAATGCAGAACCCGATGAGCGCCTTTGATCCTGTGTTGACTGTGCTTTCCCATTTTTCGGAAACATTCGTATCCCACGGGTACGACAGGCGGAAAATCAGGGATATTGCGCTGGAAGCGCTGGCGCGGGTAGGCTTTCCGAATCCCTATGTTATACTCGATATGTACCCCTTCCAGATGAGCGGCGGAATGTTGCAGCGCGTGATGCTCGCAATCGCGCTTTTATCCCGTCCTTCCATCATGATAGCGGACGAGGCGACAACAGACCTCGATCTTGTGGCTCAGAAAAAGATACTTTCACTGCTTGAGGCGTACCGCAGGGAGAATGACTGCGCCCTGCTGATAATTACGCATGATTTTGGAGTCGCTGCCAGCCTCGCGCAAAATATGATTTTAATGAAGGACGGAAAGATAGTTGAAAGAGGAGAGGCTAAAACTTTTTTTACCTCTCCAAAAAGCGAGTACGCGCAAGGTCTGCTTGATGCCCACCGCGCCTTGTACACGGAACGCTTTAACAAGCTCATGGAGTTAATAGAAGCATGACGGAACTTATTGAATTAAAGAATGTGCGGAAATCTTACCGGCAGGGAAAACTTTTTGGTAAAAACAGTGATGTTGAAATCCTGCGTGGAATAAATCTTACGGTACACGGCGGGCAATGTTTGGGACTGTTGGGCGAATCAGGCTGCGGCAAGAGCACTACGGCGCGTATCGCGCTGGGGCTTGAACGCTGCTGCGGCGAAGTTTTGTACAAGGGCAGAAATATAAGCGGCATGGATAAGAATGCCCTGCGTGAGTACCGGCGTAACGCTCAAGTCGTCTTTCAAAACTCGCACGGCGCGGTAAACCCGCGTTTTCGCGCATGGGAAATCATCACCGAGCCGCTTTCGTACTTTGAAAAGCTGTCAAAAGAGGAACTCCGCTCCCGCGCCGGCGGACTCTTGCGGCGGGTGGGCATACCGGAGAACGCTCTGGACAAACTGCCCTCCCAGTTTTCAGGCGGAGAGTTGCAGCGTATCTGCATAGCCCGCGCCCTGTCGCTGCGCCCCGCCTTCATCGTGCTGGACGAGGCGGTAAGCGCGTTGGATATGCTGAATCAGAGCCTCGTACTGGAGCTTATCGCCCAGCTCAAGCGTGAAACAGGCGCGTCATTCCTGTTCATCTCGCATGATTTGCGCGTCCTTGTAAAAGTCTGCGACTGCCTCGCCGTAATGAAAGCCGGCCTCATAACATCCCGCATAGAAAACATGGAGACCCCCGAAAAAGACGCACACTCCTTTGACGCAGCCTTCAAAGCTCTGGCTGCGGCCATACTCCCGCAGTCTCCAGTTGGAACTTAACCCTACGTGAGGCGCGATGATATTTTGCACAGTTACCGATCACATTTTTCTAAACTTGAGAATCGCCGGTTGGGACTGTCTAGCCGGCGGAACGCCCTATGCGGCGCTGATATAGCGCTTCTACCTGTAAAACACCACTCTGCGGGGCTTCCCCATACTTTTCTAGTTTGCTTTAGCGGCGAACCAATTTTTTACGCGCTTCTCCGCGTTGGCACTCAAATCGTAGTAGTAAAGCGGTATATCGTTTTCGTGCAGCACTCCCAGCGGAAAATAACCCCTCGACGCGGCTCCGCTGCTGAACTTTTCCCTGTCAACATTCGCTACCAGCGTCCCCGTTGAGCGGTCTATTTTCGCGTCCGCAAGGTTCGGCGCCCGCGTAAAAGAACCGTCATCGTTTACGATTATCCCGCCCTTTGAGGCCTCTTTTGGCGCGTAACTTTCGTCCGTTACCCAGCTTATGGGATTTATCAACACGTTTGACGGGTACGAAAACGGGTCCTTGCCGTCAATAACCGGCGTATTCGTGTTGTACGATATGATTACGCCAAGGTCGTCCGCGTTTTGCGCCGGTTTCATATGGGGAAACAGTTCGTAAACTGTTTCCGGTATGGGCATACCTATCAGGTAGGCGGCTATCATCCTGTCGTACACATCGGGCCTGTCCCGCAGGTACAGCGCGATAAGCGCGGCCAGCACGAAAGAACCCTGCGAATGGCCCGCCAGTATGAAGGGCTTGCCGTTGTTGTAGTGTTCGAGGTAATAGTCAAAAGCCGCGGCAACATCCGTGAGCGGTACGCCGCCAAAGTATGCAATTCCATTGTCAGGCTGTTGGGCAACCACGAATGAGGCGTCAAACTGCCGGTAAAATGGCGCATAAACGTTTCCCGCCGTTTCAAACGCCGAAGCCCGCGTCTTTAGGTAGTAATTTGCCCAGTGCCGCATATCTTTATTGTTGATTCCCGTTATCGGGTACTCGCCGTAAGCGGCGCGCCATGAGGTTGGGTACAGAAAAAACACATCCGCCGCGAATTGCCCGTCCGCCCCTGCCGCAAGCCAGTTAGCGGGATCCCCGTAATCCACAGGCTCGATGTTGTCGCCATAGCGCGGATACCGCAGGTCTTCCGTCCGTATAACGCGCCCCGGAGAGCTTTCCACCGCGTTTTGCGATACGCAGCCGCCCGCCGCGAGTACCACCGCCACGCACAGAGTCAATACCGTCGCCGTCTTTCTCATATTAAAACTCCTTACGGAACTGTAAAAAGCTGTCTACATTCCAGGTAGAAACGTTTTTCACCGGCATCGCCCATAGAAAAACTTTTCCGCGGCAAGGGGCCGCTGCTGGCGATGGATTCAAAAAGCCCTTTTTTGCTGAACGGCGGCAGCAGTATTCCGGCAGCAGCCACCCCGCCGTCCTGTTTTGAGGCGAGCCGGAATAGTTCATCCTCGCCGTGTATGTAATCCAATTCAAGACTTTCTAAAAGCGGGTCTATGTCCGCAGTGGGCGATTTTCCGCCTGAATATTTTACAAGTATTGCCTGCTCTCCGGAAACTATTCCGCAGCGGCTCTCCGCCGCATTATCCGCAACCATGTTTTTTAACTGTTCTTTTCCACCAACCTCCCGCGAAGAAAAGCCCGGCAGCGCGCTTAAAATTCCAAGTATCTTTTCGGCATCCGCGTTAAAGACGATACGGTGTATCGGTTCAAAAACTATGGCGGTATCGTAAAGGTTCACCACTTCAACCAAAGCGTACCGCGCCGGATGGTTGTTTATGTTCTCATCGTCCGCGTGAGCAGCCTTGTACTCGTCCCAAACGGCTTTTGCGGCGGCCAGTGAATGATTGCCATCTCCGACAGCGAACAGAAAGGGGTTTTCAATGTGGAAACGGTTAAATGATGTCCGAGCCAAATGTTCAAAAACATCCTGTATCAATGCCCAGTCATTTTTCCGGTACAAAAGCCGGCACCGCACGCTTTCACCGTCCAACATCAGCGGGGTATCGTAAATAACGGGCGCTTTTACGAGCAATTTTTCCAGCAACGGCATAAGAATATTTTCAGTGTCGTTAATTAAAAGCAAAATATGCGGTAATTCCAGACAAGCGCCCCGTCGAATCTCCATACGCGGCGGCAGACGCTCAGGCAATGTACCTTCTGTGGCGCGGATGATGCTTTGCGAATCTGCTTTCCAGTCATACGCCTCCAAATCTATCGCCAGCACAACGCCGCGCCGAATACCGTGCTGCGTTACCCGTTCTATAAAAGCGCCCGCCTGCCTGGGCGGGTTGAGTATGGCGTTTTCCGTAAATATTGTATCGTTGTAGAGACACATCGTTTCGTGTATACGTTTTATCCGTTCCGATCTGTCTTTTTGATTCAGATATATTTCAGGATAGATTAGATTGAATGTTGAAGGCGCGTTTTCCGTGAAAGCGGCCACTTTTTCCCAGTATCCGGCATCTTGAGTAAACTGGTCGCAGGCTATTACCGCCCACTTTTTTAAATCAACCATTTTCGAGGGTAGTATGATTTGAGGTATCTTTATCCCAATCGCGGCAAGCCGCTTTTTTATTTCATCCATAATTTGATTGATTCTAACCGGCTTTCAAATATTTCTACAAGCCACTCCGTTGAATTTTTAGGCGTTCCGCCTCAGCGTCGTTGTGCATCACCTCAAGCCGCCGCATTATGGCATCCACCACCGCCTGTTTTTTATCTTCGATATTGTTTTTTTCGGCCTCATCCATAATTTTTTCACGGAATTCCTTGCATGAAATCGCCGGCGACACGGTAACGCGCAATATGTCTTCGCTTACAAAGTCGTCTATCATCTCACCCTGTCGAATATGCATTATTTCGCCGTTCAACGCGGCAAGGCACATATAATCGAAACCTTTTATGTACGAGTAAACTTCGCGGACGCCGCGTCTGGAATTTGGGTCCCATGGACGAAACCGCGTCCCAGCCGGAAAAAGCAGCACGATGCGCCCGGTATGTTTTAATTCCTCCAGTTTACGCATGGCGGAACGATTTATATTTATCATACGCAGGCGTTCTTCTTTATCCTTTTCCGCATCTTCATTGTGGGAACGGCTTGGGCAGATAATGATACGGGTATAGCCGCCGCTAAAAACGGCTATCGCCGGATTTTCCTCGTTTAATTTCATTCCCGCAATGGAGATAAGCGCGTTGTTTATTTCCACGCCCAGCGGATCCTCTTTACGCAGCAGATACGAAAATTGCGGCAGATCCATATTACTGTAATGTTCCAGTAAAAGAAGGCAGGATGAACCGGCGCGCGCTTTTTCAAGCAGTTCGCGCAGATTGTCCATGCCGGTAAGCCCGGAACCAGGCAGAGTAAGCCGTTCCACCATGCTGTCAACAAGCGTAAGAGCCCGCTTGTCGGCTTCTTGATATACATTATCGCCTGTTATATAGGCCGGCGCGGTAAAAAGCGATAACGCTTCTTTAATTGTACCGCTAAAAAGTGAACTTAACGTTTCCATAAACATATTATACCCGTAAAGTTTAAGAATTGCAATTTTACCACGCGCCAGCCGGCAGGAAGTAACATTTGAGGATTCGTTGTTTCCACGCAATTTACTAAGGCAACGCTGATTAACTTGAGGCCTCGCCAACGAAGTTGGCGCATCATCGTTGCCCTATGTATTTGCTCATTTCATTGCGCAAATACGGCATTAAAGTAGCACCGATTTATGCGCACTCGCATAAATCAGTGCTTCCCTAAGTATACAATGATTATTATATGAAGCGGGAACGATTTCCATACCTTTCCGGCATACCCCCCCCCCCCCTGCGCTCATAACCGCCTATTTGTGGGAGCGGCGGTTCATTCCAGCACCGCGGCCTGCGGCTTTTTTACCTATACGCGCTCAACGTGCGCTGTCTCAGGCCGGCGGTGTTTGGGCGGCGGATTAGAAGGTGGCGTAAGACCCGCGGCGGGCCGTACCTGTAAAATAACTGATTTCTTTGGTTAGGGCAGCGCTGATTAACTTGAGGCCATTATGTGCACTTTCATAAATCAGAGCTTCCTTAAGACACTGTTTTTTAAGCTGAAAATCAAATATACTTTGAATTCCTGTCAAAATCCAGCGGCGGCTTGACTAATACTGTGAATTTAGATAGGCTAAGCCAAATGGCTGAATTATTTTTATCTGACAGCGAATTTGAAGCCTACCGTAAATTGATATATGCGGAAAGCGGCATACATTTTACGCAGACTAACCGCTCTATACTTGAAGGGCGTTTGAAAGAACGCTTACGGCAAAACGGTGCCCACACTGCAAAAGAATATCTTACCAATGTTGCCGCAAGTAAAGAAGAGTTGAAGGCTTTCTTGGATGCGATAACTACCAATCTAACGAGGTTTTTTCGCAATCAGCCACATTTTGACGCAATGGAACATTTTGTTTTACCGGAAATTATAGCGTTGAAAAAAAATACGAGTGATTACACTTTGAGAATTTGGAGCGCAGGATGCTCCACTGGGGAAGAGCCCTATACAATCGCCATGCTTTTAAGTGAAAAATTACCACCGAATTTTAAATATGAAATAGTCGCAAGTGATTTAAGTTTGAAGTGTTTAATGGCTGCAAAAGACGGATTTTACGACAAAACCCGTGTTGTCGGTATACCAGATGCTTATCTAAAAAAATATTTTGATCATACTGATACCGGCTACAGAGTTAAAGACAGTATTAAATCCAATATACGTTTTGACTATCATAACTTAAAAAATGCATCGCCTTGGAAAAATTTTGATATAGTGTTTTGCAGGAATGTTTTAATATATTTTGACGAAGCGGCGCAGTCGTCCGTAATTAATCATTTTTGGGATTCTATGGCATCAAAATCTTTTTTATACATCGGACATTCGGAATCTCTTTTTGGCATGAACACACAGTTTGAGTTCGTCAAAACCCAGTGGACTACGCTTTATAAAAAATGGTTGTAGGGAGTAGAAATGAATAGGTCTGATGATATTTCAGTTTTAGTAGTCGATGATTCCGCGCTCATGCGGAATTTAATAAGCAAAATGATAGAGGCGGCGCCCGGTCTTTCTGTGGCGGATACCGCGATGAACGGAAAATTTGCGCTCGAAAAAATTCAAAAGCTCAATCCTGACGCTATAGTTTTAGACTTGGAAATGCCGGAAATGAACGGTATAGAATTCCTTCGAGAACGCAGAAAACTAGGGATTAAGATACCAGTCATAATTCTGTCGTCTGTGGCGGAAAAAGGCGCGGCTGTTACGATGGAAGCATTGTCTTTGGGCGCGAGTGATTTTGTGCAAAAACCGTCGGGGTCTATTTCTATCGACATAGCGACGGTAAATGACAGGGTTTCAGAACTTTTACTCGCTTACGGAGGTAAATACCACCGGTTTAACAAAAAAACTCCTGTGGTTGACATATCGGCGAGCGCCAAACCGAGTGTTTCCGCGCCCGTTAAAAGCGGTCTATCATCGTTGTCGAATCTAACCACGAATTTAGGTCTCTCGCGGGCGCCGGCGCAAAAAATAACGCCGGTACGGGCTACCGGCAAAATTGAAATTATCGCTATCGGCATATCCACAGGCGGCCCTGAGGCGCTGCGTGTAGTTCTTTCTAAAATTGATCCCGACCTGAAAGCGCCAATACTGATTGTGCAGCATATGCCGGCGGGTTTTACGCGGGAATTTGCGTTAAGTCTGGACAAAATCTGTCCGCTGGACGTAAAAGAAGCGGAGGAAGGGGACGAAATCGTTTCCGGCAGGGTTCTCATTGCCCAAGGTGATAAACATCTTGAAGTGGCGCGGGATGGCTTCCGGATTTTGGCAAATCTTTCAAAATCGCCGCCTGTAAGCGGACACCGCCCGTCGGCGGATGTGCTGTTCGCCTCTGTCGCGGTAACTTACACGAATCACGCGCTCGGTGTAATAATGACTGGCATGGGTAAAGACGGCGCTCAACAGCTCGGCTATATCTACCGTGAGGGCGGCCTTACAATCGGGCAAGACGAGGCAAGTGCCATAGTGTACGGAATGCCGCGCATCGCTCAAGAAATGGGTCATGTGATGGAACAGGTGTCCCTCGAAAATATGGGTAAGCGAATAAGCGCCATAGCAAAAAATTCCCGTCTTTAGTCTGCTGATTACCCGAATTATAACAAGAGTTGTTCAAAACCTGAAGTTTTGAACAACTCCCGAAACTGACATACCCGCGTATGTTAAACCTGCCGGCTCAACGCTTCGCGTTGAGCTTGGGAGTTTGCGGAGCAAACTCCAGCCGGTGTTGACGGGGCGGCGGCGTTTAGGCGGCGGATTGGGGGGTAGGCCGCAACGAAGTGCGGACGCAGGGGGGCGCGACAGGAAAGCCCTTATATGCCGGTAACAGTATGGAAATAGCGCCCCACTTATTAATAAATCAATGTTTCCCAAGTCAAGGAACCGGAGGTGAAGCCGTTACACGGCTTTGAATCATGATGTTACCCGCGTAGCGCGGTGAAACATACAGCATTTTGTCAGGCGGAGTGGAACCCGCAAAGGAGAAAGTTATTAAAAAGTTACTAGGTTTCATGCTGCTGGCGGTCAGCTTTACCGCCGCGATTTCGGCTCAGGAGGCTTCCGGCGCGAAAATGGCCGCGGGACTGGATGCCATGCCCCTCCTCAAGGGCTTTATCTGGACCGACTACGACGAGAACACCAGCCTCTTCGCGCTGTCGCCGTTTTTCGAGTACCGTGTGGTGCCGCACTACAGCGTGGGTGGGACGATGGACCTGTGGTTCGGCAAGGCTTCGGGTATCAACGGCTTCTACTTCGCTCTTACCGGCCGGGGGCGCTGGTATCCGCTGTCGGAGGGGTTTGACAAATTCTTCGTGGAGGCGATGCTGGGCTTCAGCGTGTTGTCGGTGGATGGTAAAACGGACGCGGCCAACGGCGGCATGAGCGGGCTGCTTACCGGACTCAAGGCGGGCTGGAAGCTCATGTTCGGCCCCAAATTCTTTGCGGAGCCGTCCATGGCTTATGTGTACGCGAAAACCAACTCGATCGACGTGCCGACCCCTCTGGACTGGCAGGCGGGGCTCAGCGTGGGCATGGTCTTTTAGGCGGAACATATATTTTAACGGCGGGAACGGCATCATGCCGCGACCGTACGCGGGGTGGAACCCGCGAAAGGAGTATAAAGATGAAGAATAGAAGTTTGTTAATTAGAACAGCGCTCACGGCTATGGCGGCGCTGATGATGACGGCCATGGTTTTGACAACGTGCGATAATCCCACAGGGGGTGGGGGAGGCAGCAATAGCGGAAGCCTGTACAATACCTACTGGGAATATAAATCAGATGCCGAGTATATTATCGCCATGTTTGGAACCAAAAAAAACAGGCAGGGCAGCCTTTATGATTGTGTTCATATAACGCGCTATGTATTTAACGACCGATACACCTATGGCTTTGATAGCGATGGCCATTTCTGGGCGGCGTATTCGGTATCCGGCAACACGATTACCATCGAAGACGAGGGCACGGCGACGCGCTCCGGTGATACGATAGAGGTGCACCGTTATAGCGGTGAACGGTATACCTTAAAAAAGCGAACAAACTTTACCGTCGATTCCGCCTTACAAGGAACATGGTATGCCTCGTATATGGGAGATATGGTAACAATCGCGAATGGTACGATTGACCGGCCTCATGATCAGGAAGATCCTGTTACCGGAAATGTTATTGGAACCTACCGGTTTACCACACCCTGCTGGACTACTTCATGGGGGGGCTTTTTTATAATGCCCGACTATCGTGATTTACAAAGCCACATTGAGGGAGGGCTCTATAGAGTAGACAACGATGGTTTTTCTATGGATTCCTACAATTTTTATAAAAACAAACCGTAGTATTACGCGTAACCCGCCGCGGTAGGCGGCAACTTCGCCGTGTGTGGAAGCCCCCGCCGCTTGCGTGCAAGCGGCGGGGGCTTTTTTGCGCGGGCGAGGTTTTAGGGGCGGCGGGGGCTTACGCGCTGCCAAAGAACGGTCTTTCCTCCGTCTGTTCCACGATAATGCTATACCGCCTTAGTTTTGAAAATCTACAAAAACTCGCAGGCTCAACGCGGAGGCTGAGTAGACAGGGCAAATGACACAGCAGGGGGATAAAAAACCCATAAGACACAGATATAATACTAATAAGTAAAAAAAGAGCATAAAGAGTGCCAAATGGGATGTGAAAATAATAACCCAAACGAGGTAAAAAAAGGAATCCACTTTACGCTGGATGAAAGGTTTGTGCTGGAATGGCTAT
>JAISZZ010000116.1 GCA_031284385.1 Treponema sp. | reverse complement strand
CCGCGAATTCTTCCGCCGTATTGAAACTTTCCCCTCCTGACATAACGCCCTCCCTAGTATTTGTTCTTTATATCATAGTTTCCCGGAAAGCGGAAAATTTATGGGTCAAGTTTAGCACGCTGTGGGGGGGGGGGGGTAGATTGTTAAAAGTTAAAAAAGCGCCGCGGCAGCCGCGCCGAACAGCGAGGCTTGCTCCACACATTCCATGATGTAATAGCACGGTGAATCGCGGTTAAGCATACTGCTTAACCGCGCCCGCAGCGATTCTTCCAAGAAATGGTATACAGAAAATGTAGTGCCTTCAACGGCGATACGCACAGGAGAGAACGGGTCGCGTCCGCAGCCGCAATGATTTATCACGGCGGTAAGAGAGGCGGCGGCCACAAGCGCGGCCCTTTCCGTCAATATCGATTCGATATAAACAAGGCTTCTCAAAGCGCCGTCTTCGCCTGAATTAAAAAGTTTTCCGAGTGGGCCGCCCAGCACGAGCGGCGCTTGTAACAGCGCGTTTAAGTCTTTGGTTTCCAAATTTTCCATGGCGAGCAGTTCCGCGGATTTTTCAAAACGCAAAACGCCGTCCTTAACAGCCTGTTTTAATACATGAAGGCTCAACGGCCCCAAATATGCGCCGGACATGAGTTTTTCGGTGGTTGACATACCCGGCAGTTTTGTTCCAGCATCGAATTCGAGGTCAAGCGGCCCTCTGTACCGGAATTCCATACATCCCGATTCACAAATGACTATTTGCGGTTCTGTTTTTGACTCAAAATTGATTTTTGGGATATTTGTCTCGCAGTAAGCAATGTTAAAACCTGTTCCGAGTATGAAGCCTATGGCCGGCCCTGCGTCCGCCGCCATTTTTTCGGGCAGTGTTTTACCCGGAACGGCCAATTTGGACGGGATTCGCGCCGGTATCTGGCAGAGTCCGCAAAGTAATGTGGAAACCGTATCATTTAACAGTACGATACGTTCAGGAACCTTGACCTTTCGGCGCGATAACGCATCGCAAAGCCCTTTTCCTATGGGTTTGCCTATCAAATCCACAAGATCCATCTCTTTGCTGAAGGAAATAAGCACTCCATCCCCTTCGCCGGTCATTTCCATAGGGTATGAAAAACAGAAACCGATGCCTTCTATCACGCTTCCGTCAAAAAATGGTTCGCAAAAACTGGCTATTGTCGAAAAAAATTCGTCCGCAGTGCGGGCTTTCATGGCGAAGGTCATTTTCCGTTCATCTTCTACTATATGATTGCCGGTGTCGTCAAACTTGATTCGCGCAACCCTTATATTTGTGCCGCCGACATCGAGAGCGATTACTTTTTTACCTGTCGATGGCTGCCATTTGGGGGCTAAATAGGTGGGAATCATGGGTAGGGAGTGGGTCTGGTCCTTGAGTCCCCTATCCATGGCCGTACAAAAATCCCTAATTACCATATTGGCATCGCATTGATCGTAATGGAAGCCATGATAATGGGCAAAATCATCAATTAATTTTGGATTAAAATCTGTTTTCATGCTGTTTCCTTACAAACAATATTGTAACCCGTCTGATAAAAATAAGCAACTGTCGTAATGGGGCAGGGTAGGAATTGAGAATGGAGGAGGGGGTCCGCGGATTACGCGGATTACACGGATTATGTGGTATGGGGACAGGCGGCAAAATGTTCGTGCTGTTCGTGGTTTGCCACCGCCAAAAAGAGGGGGGTCCGCGAATTAAAGGAATTAACGCGAATGTCGGACCGTGAAGTATCCGCGGATTACACGGATTATGTGGAAGTATCCAACGGTCTTGTGCGCGGCATCATAATTTTTCTGCTCCGCGTAAGTTGTCGTTCTTGTGGTACGGCATGGTTCGGGCAGCCTCGATGTGCCGCGTGATACACCATGTGAGCAGGGGTTCGTTGATGAATTCTATCCCGTTATCGTAATGTGCTCCCTTCAACGGGAAGAGAAGCTCACGGTGAATGTCTGAAAAGACTTCAAAAACCCAGTGGTTGGCCGCATTCAAAAGCGAACACTCCTCTATCCACCCCCAAAACACATCCGTCCCGGTCAATATTTTGCAAAACTGCCCGCGTGCGGGATGCCCCCCTGCTTTTTCTCACAGTCTTTCCCGCTTTTTTTTCCGGTCATAGCAGCCCAGTGCCGCCGCTCTAGGGAAGCACTGATTTATGCGAGTGTGCATTCGTCAACGTAGTTGACGCAATCAGTGCTACTTTAATGTGAATGTCAACGAAGTTGACACATTTGCGTAATGAAATGAGCTTGCGCCTTAGGGTAACGATGATGCGCCAACTTCGTTGGCGAGGCCTCAAGTTAATCAGCGTTACCCTAGATAACTCCGGTTCAACCCGGTTACCGGATATCGCGGAACGAACATTTCGCTATACTCGCATTGCCATACTAAATTTTTATAGACCGGAACAAAAAAGTCAAGTTCCGCGTTGGGAGAAACGCTTGTTTTTTATGACCCCCCCCCCCCCCCGTTGCGAATTTTGAATAGTTTTATGGCATTATCCATATCGTCAAGCCTTTTAGTATTTTGCTCTACAGATTCATTTGCCTTCCTCGATGCCTCAAACACAAGCTCCGTACTCTGCACTACATCGCCCACCTTAGTTTGAATCGTTTCACTCATGTCCGCCAGTTCACGCGATATTCGCTTTGACGTGTCGGTTTCATCTTTAATTTTTATCGCTTCCTGTTTGACTTGCTGTGTTATAACCTGTATATGTTTAAGCCCATCCTTGACCTGCTCGGAACGGGATGCCTGCTCGGAAATTGCTGCCTTGATGTTGGAAACAATTTTGTTGCTGTCCACGATTAAATCGTTTGTTTGCGTGTATGCATGCTCTATCCGCCCAGATACGGCGGAAACTTCATCTATACGCTTTTTTATTTGATTCAAAGTACCGCTTGAGCTTTTGGCCTGTGTAGTTGATGTTTCCGCGAGTTTGCGAATCTCTCCGGCAACCACCGCGAATCCCTTGCCGGATTCACCTGCGTGCGCCGCCTCTATCGCCGCGTTCATGGCGAGCAGGTTTGTCTCGTCCGCCACATTGCTGATTATCTTGTTCATCTCTACAAGCGTCTCGGAATCCTTTCCTATTTGGTCTACCGCCGCAGTTGACTGCGATATTTGCTCCTGTTCTGTCTTGGAACTTTCGACAAGCATCGTTATTTTCCGGTTTAAATCGGCTATTTGGTCTTCAATATCGTGATTGTACTGAATCAGCGTTTCAGTAGCTTCGGAAGAGGCGCTTATTTGGGCGGCCTGTTCCTGAATCAGCGTGTTTAGGGATGCTATTTTATCATCAATTTGCGATACTGTTTGCCCGACCATCGATGATTCTTTTTTTACATGAGAATCTACATCGTGGATTGACTGCACAATTTCTGACGCGGCGGTGGAAGATTTCGCTATGACCTGTTTAAGATCCATTTCTTTGGCTCGCATATTTTCAAAAGATCCGGCAATGTTTCCCACAAGTTCAGAAATATGGCTGCTTATCGCGTTAAAGCCGGCGGAAAGTCCTGCGGCTTCCGAAATACCGTAATCCGGCGCGCTGCCTGAAAAATCGCCGCCCGCTATAACTGACGAGTAGTTCGCCAGATACCGCAGCGGCCTAACTACGGCACCGGCAAGCAAGATGGATATTATAGCCGCGACTACAAGCAGGCACACTCCTATAATAATTATGCGGGTCAACAGGCGGTTAGCCTCGGCAAATATTACTTTTGTAGGAAGCATGGAAACAAGAATCCAGTTTGACACGGGTATAAGGCTGGACGAAATAAACACTTCGGAATCCATGCCGGAAAAAGAATTGGAGGAGAGTATATCGCCCCGGTACCTTTCAAGCCCCATCTCGGTAAAAAAGTCCTTTTTCATAACAGCGCTTTCGTCGTTGTTAGTCATAAAGAGGCCGTCTTTGGTGATGAGGTATGTTTCCTGCGCCTG
>JAISZZ010000105.1 GCA_031284385.1 Treponema sp. | reverse complement strand
GGTGAGATATGAGAAAAAAGCCCTGAACTACCAGGCACTGGTAGAGTTTGCCTGTGCGGTTATTGTTTGGAGAAATCTGATACCGGTTCATCCCGGCCTTATTCCCGGATAAGCTCTTAGGTTCGGCATACTGCGTTTAGACTCATAGCGACGGATTAAACTTTTATGCGCGCCTTTGCGCCAAGTATTCCGGTGGGTTTTACTAACAGGATAATTATCAACAGCGAAAATGATACGGCATCCGCGTACTGAGACGAGATAAAGCCCTTAGTCAAAGTTTCCGCGATACCAAGCGTTATGCCGCCCAACATTGCGCCGGGAACAGAGCCTATGCCGCCGAGTACCGCCGCGACAAAGGCTTTGAGGCCGGGCATAACACCCATCATGGGCGAGATTTGCGGGTAAGCAAACGCGAACAGTATGCCGCCCGCTGCCGCGAGCACAGATCCTATGGCAAATGTAAAAGAAATCGTGCGGTCAACAGATATTCCCATCAGACTTGCCGCTTGAATATCAAACGAAACGGCGCGCATGGCCTTGCCGCGTTTTGTGTATGTAATTATGTAGTTAAGGGCTACCATCAGCGCGGCAGATACAACAATCACTATTATCTGAATGTTAGATATTGAAATAAGTCCCAAATCAATATTGTATGTAGCGGGACGCGGAAATTGGCGGGGGTTAGGGCCTATAAACGGTATCACGCGGGCGCCGTTTTGCATTATCAGAGAGACGGCTATCGCCGTGATTAATGAATTGAGGCGGGGCGCGTAACGCAGCGGTCTATAAGCAAAACGTTCTATCACAATTCCGAGCACGGCGCAAACCACCATTGCGAATAAAAAAGCGAAAATTATAGACAGAGGCGATACGCCAAATCTTGTCAGCGCGAAGTATCCGGCGTAAGCGCCCGCCATAAGAATATCACCATGCGCGAAGTTGATCAAAAGTACGATGCCGTAAACCATCGTGTAACCAAGCGCGATAAGTGCGTAGATACTACCTAACGAAAGACCGTTTATAAGCTGTTGTAAAAAGATTGAAAGCGAATTCCCTGTAGCCATATCTGACTACCGTAAATCTATGCCTGTAATGTTGCCCGCGGGAACGGAGAACACAATCCCTTCGGCTTTTGAGCCTAACCCGTGCGATTTGCTTACCGCTTCCATGATGACAGTCTTCTTTTCCCGCGTTGATAGGATGATGATTATCTCTTTTTCGTTCTGTATCGAAATACCGAAAAGTTTCGCCGGGCCTGTTTTTATGAGTCCGCGCGCATTGATAACAGTACCACCACCCGCGCCCGCTTCACGGGCTACAGTCATAAATTCATCACTGTACCCTTGATTCAAAATAGCCATAATGAGATCATATTTTCTTTCCACTATTTTACCATCCTTTCCGTCATCGCTCGCCTGAGTGGAAGCGGCCTTTTTATCGGCTGCCATTGCATCAATCAACGAACTTATCACGGGATTATTTATTGCCGAAAGCGGGATGGAAAAACCTATCCCTGTACCGGGATGGTTAAGTCCAAGTTTGCGGCCCACTTCGTTCATCAGCATAGGTATCATCATATCTTGCTCAAGGCAAAGTATGACGGCTTTATCGGCAGAACCAATACCCAAAATATCAAGAATCTCAGAATTGGCCGTACCGCGTCCCTTGCATACAAATTGATAACGCACATTACTCTGATTAAATATCGTGCTGATTATCTTTATTTTACTCCAATCAACTATAAATATCGCCAGTTTTAGAACTGGAAAATCTTTTTCGCCACTCATCAGTAGTCCACCTCCGGATAAATGATGATTTTGCCCGCTTCTTCCGCGCCTGTAATCCCCGCTCCAGCAGCGATCTTTTTGAGTCTGATATTGTATATGAGTCCCATCATCTGAATCATAATCAGCGGAGCAAGTGCAACAAGCGACACAACGCCGAAAGCATCCGTCATTATGTTTCCGCCCACTCCTTCGCATACGCCCATCGCGAGCGGTAACAGAAAAGTTGAGGTTAGCGGGCCGGAGCAGACACCGCCTGAGTCAAACGCTATTCCGACAAAGATACGCGGCACAAAAAAAGTGAGCGTGAGCGCTATTACATAACCCGGTATCAGTATCCAAAGCAACGGTATTCCCAACAGTATACGTACCATTGTTATAGCAAGCGCGGCGGCCATACCCACAGCGAGGGAACGCGCCATCGTTTTTTGGGGAATAGCGCCCGATGAAATATCTTCAACCTGTTTATTCAATACGTGAACGGCAGGCTCCGCCATAACAATGAAGTAACCAACCAACATGCCCAGCGGAACCAATATCCAGCGGAGCGGAGATGACGCAATTTCCGACCCTAAAAGCAGTCCGACAGGGATAAACCCAACGCTTACACCCGTCAAAAAAACCATAAGACCTATAAAAGTGTAGAAAAAACCCATTAAAATACGTTTAAGCTGATGTTTTTTGAAACGTTTTGAAATAAATTGAAAAACTGCAAAGAAAAACACCAGCGCGGCAAGGGCATTAAATACATCTTTTGCATAATGCGGCAGGTCCCGCATAAAGTTTTGCACGACATCACGGGATGTGGAAACATCCGGCATCGTATGCGCTTCGACACTTGCGCCGGACGGTTTGAATATGATGCCAAGCAACATTACCGCCATGATGGGGCCTACACTACAGAGCGAAACAAGCCCGAAACTATCATCCTGCGAACCCTTGTCGCCGCGAATCGAAACCACGCCGACACCCATAGCCAGAATGAAAGGCACTGTTATCGGCCCTGTTGTTACGCCGCCTGAGTCGAAGGCTACAGGTATAAAGCTGCCGGTAGTGAAGTAAGCCAGAGCGAAAGTTAGGATATATGAGATTAAGAGAAGCACCGCCAACTGTATTTTGAACAGGATGCGCAGCACAGACAGAACAAGAAATATACCGACCCCTATACCGACCGTTAATATCAGTAAAATAGACGGTCTAATCGACGGCACTTGTTGCGCCAATACTTGTAAATCAGGTTCAGCAATCGTGATTACGAGTCCCATCAAAAAACTTATCATGATAATGATGACAAGATTAGGCGTTTTTGTAAGCTGGATACCAATACCTTCACCCATAGGCATCATCGCCATATCCGCGCCCATGGTAAAAAAGCCCATGCCTATAACGAGCATGGCCGCGCCCATCAAAAACATCAGTATTGTGCCTGACGGCATAGGCACAAGCACCACGCTCACGACCAGCACTATGATCGTTATGGGCAGCACCGATGAAAAGGCTTCGGTTATTTTGTCGTAAAGTATTTTATTCATTGACTATAATGATAGAAAAAAAATGAAAAATTGTTAAGATAGCGTATTGCCGTTTACTCAAAGCGGCTTCCAAGGGAATCGCCGGAAATTTGGGCTTGTCCGGCAAACCCTCCCGCCGCCTGAGCCCCCATCATACCCAATTACTTGAATTTGTAAGTGCCCAAAATACAATGGACTTGTTCAAGAGTCTTATGGTTCTCTCCAAAATCGCAGCAAATGCTGTACAAAATGCGGCGCATTTTGCTGTTTTTACTGGATGGCGTTCAAAAACTTCAGTTTTGAACAACTCTAGTGTATATTCAAATATGTAACTGTACAGAGGGCGGTTTGTACAGCCGGATTTCTGATGGAGGCGGCGCATGAAAAAAGATAAAAGCCGGATTCGCGCAATAGTAACAACAATTGTATTTTTTTCTTTAATTGTTTCAACAGTTTATGCCATTACAGGAATAATTTTAAAATCAATTAACAAAACTCCTGCCGCCGTATTTTTTAGCCATCAACGTGATTACGGTTTAATATTATTGCAGTGTATATTTGGCATAATTGTATTGTTTTTGCCTGGATTACTTGAAAAACGCTGCAAAATAGTAATAGAAAATTTTATTTATATATTTTTTGTAGTATTTTTATATGCTGCGATTATACTCGGTGATGTTCATGATTTTTATTACAAAGTCCCGCATTGGGATACCATGCTGCACGCCTGCAGCGGAATTATGCTCGGCGCAATAGGTATTTCCGCAATAGATATTCTAAATAACAGCAAAAAAATAAAAATAAATTTGAGCGAAGGTTTTATGGTTATATTCGCGTTTTTCTTTTCATTGTCACTTGGCGTACTGTGGGAAATATACGAGTTTTCTGTAGACGCAATTTTTGGTTTTAATATGCAGAAATATAGATTGGAAAATGGTAATCAGCTTCCCGGACAGACTGCACTCTATGACACAATGAAAGATTTAATAGTGGATGCGCTCGGAGCGTTTGCAATATGCCTGATTGGATATGTGATGTTGAAAAATAAAAATAAACACGTCATAAAGCTCATTAATCCCGCAAACAAACGCCACCTAAATGAGCTGCGCCGCCTGAACCGCCGGCAGGCGCGCCTACAGGCGCGCCTGCCGGCGAATGATAACACCAACATTCCAGTTAAAAATTTTTCGATATCTGTTCTTCGCACACTCTACAAACACGGCATCCTGCGCCGTCGGCGTTAAAATGCCGCGGGTATACAACTGGTACTTCCAAAAATAAATATGTAACTTTTTATGCAGTATTGACATATTGTTATACCAATGGACTTGTTCAAGAACTCCGTAACGGCGGGATGCAGCAACGGTTCACCGCCAATTTCCCGTATTTTCCGTAAGGAAGCACTGATTTATGCGAGTGCACATTCGTCAACATAGTTGATGCAATCAGTATGAGTTTGCGTTTAGCGTAAACGCCACACAATAGATAAGCGGGTATGGAGCGTGGGGGGCGCGACAGGAAAGCCCCTATGTGCCTTATGTCCATTCCGATATTTCTTTTTTTGATATGCGCCAGGGAAGGCGGGTTTCTATATTTTGCCAATCGCAGTACCGGCAAAACGGTATAGGTTTGCACAAAAAGTCAAGAATTTCGTCAACGGTATTTACCTTGTAAATATCAATAAAATCCTCTTCGGATGCCTGTATATCCTTGCCAAAGTAACCGTTAAAGTGTTGTATCGATACCGGTAGGCCACAGGTGTAAAGTTTGCCGTCGTTCAAACTGATACAACTATTGGCAAAAAAACATACGTTAAAAGATTTTTTAATGTTTTGTCCGCCGTTCAAATCAAGGGGAAGATGGTGCATATTCTTTCCAAGTTTATCCGTATCATACATAAAAGTTAATTTTACGCCGTAATTTTTTGCTTTATCCGCAATCTTGTCAATATCCAGTTTTATCGGGTATCGCGTTATTCTTATTTCGATGGTGTTTTTACTACAGCACTGCCAAAATGAGTCCGGCTGTTTTAAAAGGAGCAGTCCGTTTGTAATAATGTATATACGTCCCCCCCCCCCCCCCAAGTTCAGCAAAGTTCGCTCTGGCAATGTCTAAGAACTCCGTAACGGCGGGATGCAGCAGCGGTTCACCGCCTGCCAGTTGAATTTCCCGTATTTTTCCGCCTGTTAACCGTGAAATCCGTTCACAGTCCTTTTTGAATACATCAACTGAATAAAAACCTTCTTTTGCCAAAGGGGAAAAAGCTCCGCAGTACGCGCAGTTCAAGTTACAATGCTCTGTAAGATTCACTCCAATTCGAAGCAGTTTTAGCTTTCTTAATCGCGCCGCCGCAGAAACACGGTACCAAATAAACTGTAATCTTCTATAAAGGCCGCTCTGCGGTGAAATAATTTTTGATACCGTTGTTGACAATAAATTTGACAGTTCCATATACAAGCTCCTTTACCTGCCCAAAATCCAAAACGCTATGCGCCGCGCCGATGAACGCGCTATAATCATTATGCGCGCCCATATATAAAGAAAAGGATTTATTTTATACCCTTCAATT